>CADDZG010000169.1 GCA_902812355.1 Actinomycetota bacterium
GGTAGATGTCGAGAGCGGCGGCCGCCGAGCCCGTGGCGGGATCCTCGGGGACCCCGACGCCGGGGAACAGGCCGCGCTCCGCTACCCGCCCCGCCTGCAGGGCGGTGAAGGCATAGACGCCGTCGGTGGCGAGCTCGCGCAGCGCCGCGAGCTCGCCACCGCAGCGCCGCAGGGTGTCGGGATCGCGCACCGGCACCATGAGCTGGCGCAGCCCGGCATCGGCGAATGCGGGGCGCAGACGCCCGGCCCGGCCGAGCTCGCGCGCCTCGAGCCCGATCTCGGAGACGTCGACCCCCAGGGCGCGGGCGACGAGCCTGAGCGCCGACGGGTCGCGGTCTTCGAGGTCGGCCTCGGAGGCCCCGGTGCGGGTGAAGCTCAGCCGCTCGCCGTCGGCCTCGACGACCGTCTCGCCGGCGGCGGTTCGCTGCACGACCTCGCGCCCGGCGATCGCCCCGAGCCGCAGCAGCACCCACGCGGTGCCGAGCGTGGGATGCCCGGCGAAGGGCAACTCGGTCCCCGGGGTGAAGATGCGCACGTCGTAGCGATCGCCACTCGCTGCGGTCACGAAGGTGGTCTCGGACAGGTTCATCTCGGAGGCGATCGCCTGCATCTGAACCCGGGTGAGCCCGGCCGCCGCGGGCAGCACGGCGAGCGGGTTCCCGGCGTAGGGGCGCGGGGCGAAGACGTCGACCTGCACGACGTCCATCACATCCGCTCCGGGGCCGAGACACCGAGCAACCCGAGGCAGTCTGCGATCGTCGCGCGCGTCGCCACGCACAGGGTGAGGCGCGCCTCGGTGAGTCCGGGATCTTCGGAGATCACCCGGCAGTCCCGGTAGAAGGCGCTGAAGTCGCCGGCGAGCTCCTCGACGAAGCGCGTGAGCCGGTGTGGGGCACGCTGCCGCGCGGCCGCGGCCACGACCTCTTCGTAGGACGCGAGACGGCGCATCAGGGCATCCTCGCTGGGATCGGTGAGGCGCTCAAGCGGGGCGCTCGCGACGCGCGGCGGGGGCACGCCGTCGTCTGCGGCGCGGCGCAGGATCGAGCAGATCCGGGCGTGCGCGTACTGGACGTAGTACACGGGGTTCTCCGGCGCCTGCTCCTTGGCGAGCTCGATGTCGAACTCCAGGGGGGCGTCGGCTGAGCGCGTGAGGAACATGTAGCGCGCCGCGTCGGCCCCGACTTCCTCGACGAGGTCGTCGAGCTCGACCACCACGCCGGCCCGCTTCGAGCCCTTGAGCGTCTCCGCCCCCCGCTTGAGGGTCACCACCTGCAGGAGCTCAACCTCGAGTCGACCTTCATGTCCGAGGGCGGCGGCCGCGGCCTCCAGACGCGGCACCGTGCCGTGATGGTCGGCCCCAAGCACGTACACGAGACGGTCGAAGCCGCGGCCGAACTTGTCCACGAGGTAGGCGACGTCCGACGCGAGATAGGTCGGACGCCCGTCGCGCCGCACGAGCACCCGGTCCTTGTCGTCCCCGAGGCGCGACGACAAAAACCACAGCGCCCCGTCGCGCTCGGCGGTCAGCCCGGCCTCGGCGAGCCGGGCCAGCGCCTTGTCCACGAGCCCGTCGGCGTGCAAGGCCCGCTCCGAGCGCCACACGTCGTGGTGCGTGCCGAAGCGCTCCAGCGAGGCGCGCATCCACTGCAGGGTGAGCTCCAGGGCGAGGTCGCGGATCGCCTCCCGGCGCTCCTGCGGCGGCGTGTTGACGTAGCGGTCACCGACCCGCTCGGCGACCCACCGGGCTACCTCCATGACGTAGTCGCCGTGGTAGCCATCCTCGGGGACCTCTGCGTCGACGCCGTGCAGCTGCAGGTACCGGGCCTCCACCGAGGCCCCGTAGAGCTCGGCCTGGCGGCCGCCGTCGTTGACGTAGAACTCCCTGGTGACCTCGTGGCCCGTGGCCTCGAGCAGGGCCGCCAACGCATCCCCCACCGCCGCATGGCGCCCGGACACGACGTTGATCGGGCCGGTCGGGTTCGCCGACACGTACTCGACGTTGACCCGCTGCCCGCGGCCCGCGGCGCTGCGACCGAAACCGGCGTCGGGGGTGGCGGCCCGCCGCACGACGTCGTGCAGCCACACGGGCGACAACTTGACGTTGATGAACCCGGGGCCGGCAACGGTCACCGACTGGACCAGCTCGGACGGCGGCAGGCGCTCGACCAGGGCCTCTGCGATCGCGCGCGGGTTGCCGCCCCCCGCCATCGTCAGCGCCACGTTGGTGGCGAGGTCCCCATGCTCGCGCCGGCGCGGGCGCTCGAGGTGCACCGGCGACCTCGGAGGCGCGGGGATCACCCCGTCGGCGACGGCCCGCCGGGCGGCCTCCTCTATCAGCCTGGAGATCTCGTCGGTGATCATCCGCCGGTCAGTCTCTCGACCACCTCGAGCAGATGGGAGGGGTCGAAGGGCTTGGTCAGGTACTCTTCAACACCATAGGACCGGGCGCGCTCCGCGTCCGACGTTTGGGCCTTGGCGGACAGGAACACGATCGGCAGCGTCGCGGTCTCGGGGGCCGCGCGCAGCTTCTCGGCCGCTTCGTAGCCGTTGAGCCGCGGCATCATGATGTCGAGGATCACGAGATCGGGGCGATCGCTGCGCGCCACCTCCACCGCCTCCTCGCCGTTGTTCGCGGTGAGGACGCGATAGCCCTCGAGCTCGAGGTTGACCTGGAGCAGGCGGAGGATCACCGGATCGTCGTCACACACGAGGACGGTCTTGGCGGGCGACATGTTCACGAGATGCTAGCCCCAGGGCCCCCGGCTACGCCCTGGGCCGCGCCCATGTTCCACCCGCGGGGCAGAGTCCTCACCCGTTCGGGGAGCGACGCGCCGCGAAGCGGAGGGCACGGTGGACATCCGGGCTCGCAGCTCGGCCGCGGTCTTCCGGTGCAGCCCGGTGGCCTCCAACAACCTCGCCTGCAACCGGGGCTCGATCGTGAGGGCCCGGAAGGCGAACGCGACGGTGATGTGGTGGTCGGGGCGGAAGACGACCTCGATCCCTTCCCCCGCCGCGACCTCACCCTCCCGGAGGACCCTGAGGTAGGCGCCCGGGGCTCCGGCCACGGTGAAACGCCGCACCCAGCGCGCCTCGCCCATGTGGCCCTGGAACACCGAGCACGGGATACGCGGCGAGGTGACCTCCAACAGCGCGTCCCCGACCTGCCAGCGCTCCCCGATGCGGGCCCCGCCGACGTCGATCCCGGCCGTGGTGAGGTTTTCACCGAAGCTCCCGGCCGGCAACCGGCGCCCGAGACGCCGCTGCCATGCGTCGAGGTCCTCGCGCGCGTAGGCGTAGACCGCCTGCTCGGCGCCGCCGTGATGGCGGCGGTCGGCTTGTTCGTCCCCTTGGAGGCCGAGGCGACCGATCCACACCGGCGCCTGCACCGGCCGCTTGTCGATCGCGCTGTGCCGCAGCCGGCCCCACGGAACCGCGGCCGCCCGCCCGACGTTCACCGATAGGACCCGCCCGACGGGAGGGTTCACGCACGGATCGTTCGTCATCGTCAACCTTCCCATCGAGCGGCGGCGGCCCCACGTTACTCCAGGGCACGGCCGCCGCCTAGTAGCGGCACACGCTGCTTCCCCCACTAGCGGCACACGGTGCTCCCCCCACTAGCGGCATACGGTGCGTTGCCCTGGGTAGCGGCACACGGTGCGTCGCGCCACTACGCTGGGAAGGTCAGGTCGCCTCGTGGGGGGAGGGAGCCGATGGATCGATCGGAAGGGCCGCCGTTCCGCGCCGACCACGTGGGCAGCCTGCTGCGCCCGGCACGACTGCTCGAGGCACGCGACGCGCACGCAGCCGGGCGTCTGTCCGACGACGAGCTGCGTGCGGTCGAGGACGACGCGATCGCCGAGGCGATACGCATGCAGGAGGACCTCGGGTTGCGTTCGGCCACCGACGGCGAGTTCCGTCGCACCTCGTGGCACATGGACTTCATCTATCAACTCGGTGGGATCGGACGCGCGGACGACAGCCTGACCGTGCGTTTCCACAGCGACGAGGGCGAGCTCAGCTTCCGCTCCGCGGCGACCCGCATCGACGGCAAGCTCGAGCTACGGCACACGATCTTCGGTGATGCCTTCACCTATCTGCGCGACCACGCGACCACAGCCACCCCCAAGCTCACGATCCCATCGCCGAGCATGGTGCATTTCAGGACCGGGCGGGCCGGGATAGACCCGGACGTCTACCCCGCGCTCGATGCTTTCTTCGCCGACCTCGCGGCCGCCTACGCCGAGGAGATCGCACGCCTGCACGACCTCGGTTGCACCTACCTGCAGCTCGACGACACGAGCCTCGCCTACCTCAACGATCCCCGGCAGCGGCAGCAGCTGCGTGAGACCGGCGAGGACGCCGATACCCTGCACCTGCGCTATGTCGACACGATCAACGCGGCCCTTGCCTCCAAGCCCCAGGACATGACCGTCACCACCCATATGTGCCGCGGAAACTTCCGCTCCGCGTGGGCGGCCGAGGGCAGCTACGAGCACGTGGCCGAGGCCGTGTTCGGGGGCCTGGAGGTCGATGGGTTCTTCTGCGAGTACGACGACGTCCGGCGCACCGGGGGCTTCGAGCCGCTGCGCTTCGTCCCACCCGGGAAAAAGGTCGTGCTCGGGCTGGTCACGACCAAACGCCCCGAGCTCGAGTCCAAGGACGAGCTCAAGCGCCGCATCGACGAGGCCGCCCGCATCGTGCCGCTGGAGCAGCTGTGTCTGTCGCCGCAGTGCGGCTTCTCGTCGACGGTCGAGGGCAACCGCCTGACGATCGACGACGAGAAGGCCAAGCTCGCCCTCGTGGTCGAGGTCGCCGAGGAGGTCTGGGGCTAGCCGCCCAGGCGGGAGTTTGAGGGGCCTCGGCAGCGCGCTTGGGGGCCGGCGCGGGAGCTCCGGGCCGGCGGCGGGAGTCTCGAAAGACGGGCAGCACGATCGGGGGGCCGGGGGAG
>CADDZG010000170.1 GCA_902812355.1 Actinomycetota bacterium
TAGTGCGGCTTGTCACCGAGATCGCGCTCGGCCACCCCCCGGTCGCCCCGCCAGGGCGGCTCCGCGGCCTCGGCGAAGCGCGGCTCGGGGATGTTGGGGAAATGCGGAGCGAACGGGGCGACGTACAGGAACCACGGGCGGTCCGGGTGCCCTGCGTGGAGGTCGCGCAGGAAGCGGATCGCCTGATCCGCGGTGTAGTCGACCGAGTAGACGCGATCGCCGATGTGGCGGACACCACCGTCGACATTGACGTTGAACCCGTAGTAGATGTGCCGGTCGTATCGGGCATCGTCGATCGCCGCGAAGCGATCGAAGTACGGAGGATCCTTGAGCAGTTCCGGCCATGAGTTGAGGTACTTGCCGCTCATAGCGGTGAGGTAGCCGGCGCGCTGCAGGTAGTACTGCACCGTGGTGCGCTGGTCGAGCGCCTGCGCGTCGCGGTTCGTCTCCACGTGCGTGTTGTGCGGGTAGCGCCCGGTCATGATCGAGGGTCGTGACGGGCAACAGTCCGGCAGCGTGACGAAGGCATCGGCGAAACGGGTGCGCCCTCGCCGAAGATGCGCCGGGTCGCCGGCATCACTCCCATCGATCCGACCGGCTGATCGTCGGTCACGATGATCAGCACGTTGGGCGACGCCGGCGGGCGCCCCGCGACGCCGAGGCCCAGCGCCGCGCCGATCAGCGCCAGCAGCAGGGCCACAGCCACCACGACCGGTCGGCGCAGCCACGCCTCAGCGGCCAAGATCAGACGAAGTCGGCGAAGGCGCGCTCGAGCAGGTCCTTCTGCTCGAGCTCGTGGATCGTCTTGGAGCCGGTCGCCGGGCTCGGGCTCTCGGGACGGCACACGTGGTGCAGCTCGAGATTGGGGGGCAGGTGGGCGTGCATCTGAGCATGCACGAAGGCCCAGGCCCCCATGTTCTCGGGTTCCTCCTGGACCCAGCGCACCTCACGGGCATTGGGGTAGGACGCGTAGATCTCGGCGAGCTGGACCTCGGGGAAGGGGTACAGCTGCTCGAGCCGCACCACAGCCACCGACGGGTCTTTGCGCTCGTCGCGCCGCTGCATCAGGGAGTACGCGACCTTCCCCGTGCACAGCACGATCTTGCGCACCGCGTCGCGGTCGGCCACCGCGGGGTCGTCGATCGTCTCGAAGAAATAGCCCGCGGTGAGGTCCATCGTCTTCGAGCGTGCCTGGGGGCTGCGCAACAGGGACTTGGGCGTGAACACGACGAGCGGCTTCTTCACCGAGCGGTGGGCCTGGCGGCGCAGGAGGTGGAAGTACTGCGCGGCGGTGGTGGGCTGAGTCACCTGCATGTTGCCGTTGGCGCACAGGGTCAGGTAGCGCTCGATACGGGCCGAGGAGTGCTCGGGACCCTGGCCCTCGTATCCGTGTGGCAACAGCATGACGAGACCGGAGTGCTGCCCCCACTTGTCTTCACCGCTGGTGATGTACTGGTCGATGATCACCTGTCCGCCGTTGGCGAAGTCCCCGAACTGGGCCTCCCACATCGTGAGGCAATCGCCGTTGGAGACCGAATAGCCGTACTCGAAACCGAGTGCCGCAAACTCGCTCAGCAGCGAGTCGTAAGCCATGAACGGCGCCTGGTCCTCGGCGAGGTTCGCAAGCGGGCAGTACTCCTCTTCGGTCTCGTAGTCGATGTAGACCGCGTGGCGCTGGTTGAACGTGCCCCGCCGGGAGTCCTCGCCCGACAGCCTCACCGCCACGCCCTCCAGCAGCAGCGACCCCCAGGACAAAGCCTCGGCCGCGGCCCAGTCGATGGCGTCCTTGTCCAGCATGTCGCGCCGGCGTTCGATCAGGCGCTTGAGCTTGGGGTGCGGATCGAAGCCCTCGGGGAAGGTCGTGACCGTGCGGTGGATGTGCTCGAGGCGCTCGCGCGGCACCCCGGTGGGTTGCGGGGGCCCAACGCCTACGACCGGAGGGGGCTGCGTGCGCTCGTGCGGCGCCCGCTCACTCTCCTTGATCTCTTCGAAAGCCTGATCGAGGCGTCGCTGGAAGGTGTTGAGGAACTCCTCGGCCTCCTGGACGGTGAGCTCCCCGCGGTTCAGCAGGTACTCGGTGTACAGCTTGCGGACGGTGCGACGTTCCTCGATCTTCTTGTACATCAGGGGCTGGGTGAACGACGGCTCGTCGACCTCCTGATGCCCGTGGCGCCGGTAGCACACGAAGTCGATGACGATGTCCTTCTTGAAGGTCTTGCGGTACTCGTATGCGAGCCGCACCACCTTGACGCAGGCTTCGGGATCGTCGCCGTTGACGTGCAGGATCGGCGCCTGGATCATCTTGGCGATGTCGGTGGCGTAGGTGGACGACCGCCCCGCCATGGGATCGGTGGTGAACCCGATCATGTTGTTGACCACGATGTGCACGGTTCCGCCGGTCTGGTAGCCGACGAGATCGGACATGTTGAAGGTCTCCGCCACGACCCCCTGGCCGGCGAAGGACGCGTCGCCGTGCAGCAGCACCGGCAGGACCTTGTCGTAGGCGCCGTCGCCGATCATGTCCTGCTTGGCCCGGGCCATGCCCTCGACCACGGGATCCACCGATTCCAGGTGCGACGGGTTGGACGCCATGATCACGCGCAGTTCGTTGCCGGCGCGTGAGCGGAACATCCCGGTCATGCCGACGTGGTAGACGACGTCGCCCGAGCCCTGGACGGTGTCGGGATCGACGTCGCCCTCGAAGTCGTGGAAGATGTCCTGGAAGGACTTCCCAAGGATGTTGGCGAGCACGTTGAGTCGCCCGCGGTGGCTCATGCCCATCACGACCTCGACGTAGCCCTCGTCGGCCGCCCGTTCGTAGAGTGCATCCAGCATCGGGATCACCGCGTCGGCACCCTCGATCGAGTAGCGCCGGTGACCGATGTACTTGGTGTGCAGGAAGCGCTCGAACGCCTCGGCCGCGATGAGGCGATCGAGGATGTGGCGCTTGTCTTCGATCGGCAGATCGGCCCGCCACTCCGGGACCTCCACCCGCTGTTGGATCCAGCGCTTGCGCTCCGGATCCGAGATGTGCATGTACTCGACCCCGATCCGGCGGCAGTAGGAGTCGCGCAGGGTGTCGAGGATGTCCCGCAACGGCTGGCGGCGGGGGCCGGGCAGGCCGTCGGTGATGAACTCCCGATCGAGATCCCACAGGGTGAGGCCGTAACGGGCGAAGTCGAGCTCGGGGTGGGCGAGCACGCCGCTGCCCAACGGGTTGAGGTCGGCCAGCAGATGGCCGCGCACCCGGTACATGTTGATCAGCTGGATCACGCGGCTCTGCTTCTCGAGCTCGGTGTCGGTGCCGTCGAGGGCGGTGTGGTCGCGGCTCCAGCGCACCGGCTCGTGGGGGATGCCGAGGCTGGCGAAGACCTCGTCGTAGAAGCGGTCGCCCCCGAGCAGGAGCTCGTGGACCTTGGCCAGGAACTCGCCGGACTCGGCCCCCTGGATCACGCGGTGGTCGTAGGTCGAGGTAACCGTAAGGGTCTTGCTCACCCCTAGACGGGCGATCGTGCGGGGGTCGGCGCCCTCGTATTCGATCGGATAGCCGATCGCCCCCGTGCCCACGATCACGCCTTGCTCGGGCATGAGCCGGGGCACCGACAGGCTCGTGCCGACGGTGCCGGGGTTGGTGAGCGTGACGTTGGTGCCCTGAAAGTCGTCGGGCTTGAGCTCGTTGTTGCGGACCCTGCGGATCAGGGCCTCGTAGGCGGCGAAGAACGCGGCGAAGTCGAGCTCGTCGGCGCGCTTGATGTTGGGGACGAGCAGGGTGCGCGTGCCCTTGCGCTCGACGTCGACCGCCAGACCGAAGTTGACGTGCTTGTGCTGGACGATCGCCGGCTTGCCGTCGAGCTCGGTGTAGGAGACCTTCATCGCCGGGCGGGCCTCGAGCGCCTTGAGCACCGCGTAGCCGATCAGATGGGTGAAGCTGACCTTCCCGCCGCGGCCCCCGGCGAGGTGGCGGTTGATCGTGCGCCGGTTCTCCTCGAGGAGCTTGGCCGGGATCGTGCGCACCGACGTCGCGGTGGGCACACCCAACGAGCGCTCCATGTTCTCGGCGATGCGAGCGGCGACGCCGGTGAGCGGCGACGAGCCCTCCGCCTGCGCCGGTTGCCGCCGGGCCTCGGTCCGCCGGGGTTCGGTCTCCCGTGCGGGAGCGGTGCGAGCCCGAGCCGCCGGCCCGTCACCACCCGGGGGCCGGACCTCCCTGATCGGACGCGCGCTCGGCGGCTCCTCTGGCTTGGTGCGCGGCTCCTTCAGGCCCGGGTCGTAGTCCTCGAAGAACTCCCGCCATGCCTCGCCGACCTCATCCGGATTCTCCACGTACCTGCGGTACATCTCGTCGACGAGCCAGATGTTGGGTCCGAAGGCGTCCCTGTCGCGTACGTCGTCCACTCGCTCCACCGTTTCCCATGCTGTCCGCGGGCCATGGTCAAGAGTAGTGGCCCAGGCCGGCGCGCGCCGACGATGCTTGGGTCGGCCGGGCGCGCTGCAGACCAAGTGGAAGCCGGAAGGAGGACGTGATCCGGACATGACCCGGGGCGCTGCCGATCCGTCGACGTGGTCCTGGGCACGCGGTCCCGATGAGCTGGACGCCTTACAGCAGCGCCTGGCGTCGGCGTCGGAGCCGCCGTGGCGGCCGGGGGCCGGACCGCCTGCGATCGCCGGCTGCTACGTGTGCTTCGGCCGGGTGCGGCCGGGAGCAGCCGAGCCCGCATACGCTGCCGCCGCGCTCTGCCTGGGCGACCGCTTCAGGGTCGCGGTCGCCACCGTCGGGCGCACCGCGGTCCCCTACGTGCCCGGCCGCCTCGCCCTGCGCGAGGGCCCGGTGCTCGAGGCGGCGGTGCGCGCCCTCGCCGTCCCGGCGCGACCACCGGACGTGCTCCTAGTCAACGCCACCGGGCGCGACCATCCCCGGCGTGCCGGGCTCGCCCTGCACCTC
>CADDZG010000171.1 GCA_902812355.1 Actinomycetota bacterium
GCCGATCTGCGTGCGCATTGGTGAGCCCTTCCGGGTCGACGGCGACCCCGGATCCCCGGACGACTGGCGCCGGGTGGCGGGTGAGGTGATGGAGCGAATCGCCGCGCTCGTGGCCAGCATCCGCCCCGCCGTCCCCGACCGCCGCCGCCCCGCGCGCGCGGCATGACCAGGGTCGCCTTCGTCGGCGCCGGGTCGTGGGGCACGACCGCGGCGGCACTCGTGGCGGGCCAGGGGGAGCACGACGTCGTTCTGTGGGCGCGCCGACCCGAGCAGGCAGAGACGATCAACCTCTACCACGAGAACCCCCAGTACCTGCCCGGCGTCGAGCTCCCGGAACGCCTCGTGGCCACCAACGACATGACCGCCGCGGTCGCGAACGCCGACGTCGTGGTCATGGCGGTGCCGTCGCACGGGTTCCGCGACGTGCTGTGCCGGGCGCGGGAGCCGGCGCGGGGCGACGCGGTGTGGGTGAGCCTCACCAAGGGCATCGAGGTCCACACCCACATGCGGATGTCCGAGGTGCTCGAGCAGGAGCTCGACGGGATCGACGGCTCGCGGGTCGCGGTGCTGTCGGGACCCAACCTGGCCAAGGAGGTGGTGCAGGGGTGGCCGGCCGCGGCGGCCATCGCGTCGTCCGACGACGCCACCGCCTGTCGTCTGCAGGAGATCTTCCACACCCGGACGTTCCGCTGCTATCGCAACAACGATGTGGTCGGCACCGAGCTCGGAGGCGCGTTCAAGAACGTGGTGGCGATTGCCGCCGGCATCGCCGACGGTATGGGCTTCGGCGACAACGCCAAGGCCACGCTGGTGACGCGCGGCCTGGCCGAGATGGCCCGCTTCGCGGTGCCCTTCGGGGCCCGGCCGATCACCTTCCTCGGGCTCGCCGGCGTCGGCGACATCATGGCGACCTGCGCCAGCCCGCGGTCGCGCAACCACCGGGTGGGGATCGAGCTCGGTAAGGGTCGCAAGATCGACGAAATCATCGCCTCGATGAACGAGGTCGCCGAGGGCGTGCGCTCGTGCAAGCCGATCCTCGAGATGGGCCGCGAGCGCGGGGTGTGGATGCCGATCACCGAGAACGTGGTGCGCGTGTGCCACGAGGGCTGGCCGGTCGAAGAGGTCGTGCAGGACCTCCTGGGGCGGGAGATGATGCACGAGTTCGACGGGGTCGAGCGCTACCTGCCATACGACGCGCCCGGGGACGGCTGAGCCGGTTCAGGCGGAGTCGAGGGCCTGGTAGAGGTCGGCGACGAGATCCTCCGGATCCTCTAGCCCCACCGACAGGCGGCAGTAGCCGGGTGAGATCCCGGCCGCGACGAGCTCGTCGTCGTCGAGCTGGGTGTGGGTGATGCTGGCGGCGTGCACCACGAGGGTGTGGGTGCCACCGAGGGACGCCGCCGGCAGCACCAGGCGCAGGCCGTCCTGGAAGCGCCGTGCCCGCTCGCGACCCCCGGCGACGTCGACCCCGACGACGCCGCCGCCGCGTCCCCCGAGCAGGCTCACGCACCGCTCGTGGTAACGGTCGCCCTCGAGCCCCGGGTAGTAGACCGCGTCGACGTCGTCGCGCCGCGCGAGCGCGGCGGCGACGGCGTGGGCGGTGTCGCTGCTGCGAGGCACGCGCAGGTGCAGGGTCTGCAGGCCGCGCAGCCCGAGCCACGCTCCGAACGGGGACATCGAGGGACCGAGATCGCGGGCGACCTCCCGCACGGGGGCCAGGGCGGTGTCGCCGCACACGACCCCACCCAGGACGTCGTGGTGGCCGGCGAGGAACTTCGTGGCCGAGTGGACCACCAGCGTGGCTCCGAGCTCCAGGGGGCGGCACAGGACCGGGCTGGCGAAGGTGTTGTCGACCACCAGCGGCACACCCGCGGCCCGGGCCAGGTCCGCCAGGGCGCGGAGGTCGGCGACCTGCAGGCGAGGGTTGCCGATCGTCTCGCAGTACAGCAGCGAGGCGTCGTCGAGCTCGCGCTCGATCGCTGCGAGGTCGTCGACGTCGGCGAAGCGGGCGGTGATGCCGAGCTCGGGGAGGCGCTGCGCCAGCAGCGAGTAGGTGTTGCCGTAGAGCTGGCGGGCGGCGACGACGTGGCCCCGCCCGGGACACAACGCCAGGAAGACCGCGGCAATCGCCGCCATACCGCTGGAGAAGGCTTCGGCCTCGGCGGCGCCCTCGAGGTCGGCGACCGCAGCGGCGAAGGCGTCCACGGTCGGGTTGGCCCACCTCGAGTAGACGTAGCCGCGTCCGCGGCGCGCCGCCGACGCGGCGGCGAAGGCCTCGGCGTCGTCGAACGAATACGTGGTCGACGGATCTATCGTGGGGGCGACCGGATCGCCCGGTTGCGAGGGAGGTCGCCGTGGATGTACGGCCCTGGTGCCGAGGCCCCGGCGGGGGCGGTCGCGGTCTATCAGAGGTGGACGACGGGACAGGTGAGCGTGCGGGTGATCCCTTCGACCGCTTGTATCCGGGCCACTACCATCTTGCCGAGGTCGTCGACGTTGGTCGCGCTGGCGCGCACGATCACGTCGTAAGGGCCGGTGACGTCCTCGGCCGCGTCGACACCCTCTATCTGGCGGACCTTCTCGGCGACCTGAGCCGCCTTGCCCACCTCGGTCTGGATGAGGATGTACGCCTGCACCTCGGCCACGCTGTCCCCCTTGGTGAGAGCCGTCGTTCCCGCTACGGTCGACGGCGATCCTATCAGTACGCCGATCGGCGCATCGGGCGCCCCGGATGCGGGGACGATAGGCTCGAAGCATCCCGTCGGTTCTGCAAGGAGCGTGCATGTCACTGGAACAGCTCGGGATCCGTGATCCCGGCCACGTCTATCGCAATCCCGCTCAAGCCCGGCTCGTCGAGATCGCCGTCGCGCGCGGTGAGGGCGTCCTCGCGCAATCCGGGGCCCTGGTGACCGACACGGGGGAGCGTACCGGCCGATCGCCCCAGGATCGCTTCATGTACCGCGGCGGTCGCAGCGCGCAGCGGATCCGCTGGGGCGGACCGAACCAGCCGATCGATCCCGAAGACTACGAGCACGTGTGGCGCAAGGCCCTCGACCACCTCGGCGGTAAGGATCTGTTCGTGATAGATGGCTACGTCGGAGCGGATCCCGATTACCGGATCAAGGTGCGGGTGGTGACCGAATACGCGTGGCATGCGCTGTTCGCGCAGCAGCTGTTCCGCCGTCCCGACCGTTCCGAACTCGAGGGCTTCGAGCCCGACTTCCACGTGATCGGGGCGCCGACCCTGCGCATGGATCCGGCGCGCGATCCTTCGCGCAGCGAGGTTTTCGTGGGACTCGACCTCGAGAACAACCGCGTGGTGGTCTGCGGTACCGCGTATGCCGGCGAGATAAAGAAGGCGATCTTCACGTCGGGCAACTACATCTTCCCCAACAAGGGGGCGCTCGGCATGCACTGTTCGGCCAACGTCGGTCCCGATGGAGACGTCGCCCTGTTCTTCGGGTTGTCGGGTACCGGCAAGACGACGCTATCAGCCGACCCCGAGCGGCGCTTGATCGGAGACGACGAGCACGGGTGGTCCGACAACGGGGTGTTCAACTTCGAAGGCGGTTGCTACGCGAAGTGCATCCACCTCAGTGCTGAGAGCGAGCCGCAGATCTGGAACGCGATCCGGTTCGGCGCGGTATGCGAGAACGTCGCCGTGGATCCGGAGACGCGTGAGGTCGATTACGACGACGCCTCCAAGACCGAGAACACACGGGCCGCCTATCCGATCGAGTTCATCGACGGATACGTGCCCGAGGGACGCGCGGGGCACGCGCGCACGATCGTGTTCCTCACCGCGGACGCCTTCGGCGTCCTGCCGCCGATCTCCAAGCTCACCCCCGAAGGTGCCGCGTACCACTTCCTGTCGGGGTTCACCTCCAAGCTCGCGGGGACCGAGGCCGGGCTCGGCGACGAGCCGCAAGCGACCTTCTCGACCTGCTTCGGAGCCCCGTTCCTGCCGCTCGACCCGGCGATCTACGCCGAGATGCTCGGCGAGCGCATCGCGCGCCACGGGACGCGCGTGTTCCTCGTCAACACCGGCTGGACCGGGGGCCCGTTCGGGGTGGGGCGGCGCATGGACCTGGAGCACACGCGCACGATCGTGCGCGCCGCGCTCGCCGGCGCGCTGGACGAGGTCGACACCCGGCGCCACCCCGTGTTCAACCTCGACGTCCCGCTCAGCTGCCCGGGGGTGCCCGACGACATCCTCGATCCCCAGTCGACGTGGGACGACCGCGATGCCTACGAGGTCAAGGCCAAGGAGCTGGCGCGCATGTTCTCCGACAACTTCGAGCGTTTCGAGGGGTCGGTGCCGCCGGAGGTGACCAAGGCCGGGCCGCAGGCGGTCTGACCCCGGCTCCGGCATGGCAGGGGTCGCCGGGGACGGGCCGCTTGCGGGACGGACCGCCGCCGAGCTCGGGGAAGCGGGTCTCATAGCCCGTGCCCTGGCCGCCTTCGGGGCCGGAGAGGACGGTGAGGTGTGGGGCGGCGACGACGCCGCGGTCCTGCGCTGCCCCGGGCCGGGCCTGCTCGTCACCACCGACATGCTCGTCGAGCACCTCGACTTCGACCTCGGCTACGCATCCGGCTCCGACGTCGGGTTCAAGGCGGTGAGCGCCGGCGTCTCCGATGTCGCCGCCATGGGCGGGCGCGCCACCCACGCGGTAGTGACGCTCGCCCTGCCCCCCGACACCCCGGCGTCGGTCGCCGAGGCCGTGCTCGCAGGGGTCGCCGAGGCGGCCGCGGCCTACGGGATCGCGGTGGTCGGAGGCGACGTGTCGGGCGCCGGCGAGGTCTCGGTGACGGCCACGGTGCTGGGTGCGCTCGGCCCGCGCGGAGCCGTGCTGCGTCGCGGGGCGCGTCCGGGGGACCGCATCCTCGTTACCGGTACCCTCGGGGCCGCGGCCGGGGGCCTGCTCGTGCTGCGGCGGGCGC
>CADDZG010000172.1 GCA_902812355.1 Actinomycetota bacterium
GGAGATGTCACGCATGGGCTCCCGTCTCGCCGAGATCTTCGACTGGCGCCGGCTCGTGGTCGAGGTCGAGGGGCTCTACGAGCGGGCGGCGGAGACGGTGCGTGCCTGATCGCGCGCCCCGGGCGGGCCGCGACGCCCCCTACGTACTGGTGGTGGAGGCCGCCGAGTGCAACGCGCTGGTGGCGCGGCGGGGTCGCCGGGCGGCCATGGCGGTCACCACGGGGGCCCTGGCGACGCTGACCAGGACCGAGCTCGAGGCGGTGGTCGCCCACTGCCTGGTGCGCTGCGATCCCGCACGGCTCGCGGCGGCCGGCGCGGCGTGTGCCTTCGGGCCCCTGCTGATGACGCTCGCGCCGCGCGTGGGCTACGACGACGACGTCGCCGCAGCTGCGCTGACCCGTTACCCGCCGGGCCTGGCGCGGGCGCTGCGCAAGTGCGACGGGGGGGCCCGCTTCGCGCCGCTGTGGCTGGTCGCACCGGGACCGCTGCATCGCCCGGTGGAGGAGCGGGTCGCCGAGCTCGAGCAGCTCTGAAGCGGTGGGCGAACCGGCGCTCGCTGCCGCCGGCCCGGATGTCCGCGGCTAGCACCGGGACCCGTGATAGCGTCCTGCACCCGTGACGGTTACAACGAAGCGCATCGTGGCTGCGGTGGTCGCCGTCGTGGTCGTGGCGGCCGTCGCCTTCGTTCTCGTCGGGCGCAACAGCTCGGCTCTGCGCAGGCTACCCGGCATCGGCGCGGGGGCGCCGTCGTACTGCCCCCTGTCGGGCAAGAAGCCGGCGAACAAAGACCTGCTGTCCCGCCCGGCCGTGGCGGTCAAGGTCGAGAACAACCCCGATGCCTACCCGCTGTCGGGGCTCGACAAGGCCGAGCTGATCGACGAGGAGCTGGTCGAGGGCGGTATCACGCGCTTCATGGCCTTCTACCACTGCACCGATGCCGATCCCGTCGGACCGATCCGCAGCTCGCGTGAGATCGACCCCGCGATCATGGAGCCGATCACCAAGATCCTCGCCGCCGCAGGGGGCAACGCACAGGTGCGGGCGATCCTGAAGAAGCACGACGTTCACCTGATCGACGAGCCGCACGCGGGCAGCGCGATGTTCCGCCGCCAGCGTCCCGGCAAAGCCGCCGAGCACACCCTCTACGGCAACACGGCCAAGCTGCGCAAGATCGGCGAGCGCTTCTTCTCGGACCCGCCCCCGGAGGACACCTTCCACTTCGGCCCGGCCCCCAAGGGAGGCAAGCCGGCGCACCAGATCTCGATCAACTTCTCCCAGGCCGAGACGATCCACTACGTCTACTCGCACGGACGCTACGAGCGCAGCGACTACGGCGCGCCCCTGCGCATGGAGAACGGCAGGCAGCTCGCACCCAGCAACGTGATCATCGAAGAGCACACCTACGTGCTGTCCAAGATCACCGACGTCATAGGCACCCACTCGACCCACATCAAGGATCCGACCGGCAAGGGCAAGGCGGTGCTGTTCCGCGACGGCAAGGCCTACTTCGGCACCTGGTCGCGCCAGGCGATCGAGAGCCCGGTCGTGTTCAAGTTGCGCAACGGCAAGGACATGGTCCTGCACAAAGGTCAGACCGTGATCGAGCTCGTGCCCAACCACAAGGGCGAGCTGCAGGGATCCTTCAGCTTCTCGGGCTAGCCGGGCTCAGCCGGCCTCGGGGTAGAAGAGGCGGGCGACGGTCGCGGTGCCGGCGCGCACCCGGGCGATCTCCTCGGAGCTCAGCACGCTCTCCCAAGCCGACGTCGCCGAGCGGCTGTCTCGCCGCACCGAACGATGCCGCAGCGCCGGGATCAGGCGGCGCACCCCGGGCTCGGAATGTGCTCCGACCGCGGCGCGCGCTCGCTCATCGAAGCGCAGGCGGAGGCGGTCGTAGAGCTCGGCGAAGCCCGGCTCGGGGCTGCCGGCGAGATCCTCGTGACGTACGAAGATCCACTCGGGGTGGCGCTTGCGGTACCCGGCGATGACCTCGTGCAGCGCGTTGTACATCACGATCGCCCGATCGACGATGTCCCCCTCGCCGGCCCACAGGGCCCGCATCTGTGCTCTGTAGCCGGCGAGCAGCCCGTCGGCGAGGCTCGGCTGGGCGAGCCACGAGCGGAAGCGGAAGTCCCATCCGAGCCGCTTGACGCTGGCCGTGAAGGCGAGGGGAGCGCGCAGGGTCACGACCACGGCGAAGCCGAAGCGGGCCGCCAGCCACTCCGCGGCGAACAGAGCGAAAGGGTCCTTGATGAGCGGACGCGGACGCGTGAGCCGGTAACGGATGCTGTCGGCGACATCGGCGGCGAACACGGCCGCCGCCCGGAGGCTGCGCACGTCGGGCAGGTTGGCCCGCACCGGATAGCGGAACGCGAGGACGTCTTCGACCACCGGCGCGTAGAAGGCCTCGTTCGCCTCGGTGACGTGCAGGTACCAGTAGGGGATCCTGTTGCCCGACCAGCCCGGCCGTCGCCGCGGGTTGAACGGTTCGTGGATGTAGGCGGCCTCACCGGACGCGCACAGCATGCGGCCCACCCAGGTGGTCCCGGAGCGGTGGGAGCCGGTGACGACGATCGGTGCGGCGCTCATGTGCGGGCGCGTCGCATCAGCGCGGACCGTACGAAGGCGATCTCCTCGGCCCGCAGCAGCCATGCCAGCCCGAGGTACAGCGCCGCCCCGACCGCCACGGGCACGACGACCACCACGACCTCACCGGCGATGCCCGAGCCGGCGGCCGCCTCGAGGGCGCGCGCCAGAGCCCACACCACCGCTCCCATCGCGATCCCGGCCCCCAGCACGCGCGCCGTGCTGCGCGCCACGCGCCGGCCCTGCAACCCACCGATGCGCCGGCGCAGGATCCATGCCTGGGCGCAGATCCCGACGCTGTAGGCGAGGGCCTGGCCGGCGGCGAGCCCCTCGACCCCGAAGGCCGCGAACATCGGCACGTTGACGCCGATGTTGAGGGCGATCACGCCGCAGTTGATCCAGAAGGGCGTGCGGGTGTCCTGCATCGCATAGAACGCCCGGACGAACAGCTGGAACAACGAGAACTGCAGCAGGCCGAGCATGAAAACCTGCAGGACCGGGGTGACGACCCCGGTCGAGCGCGCGGTGGCGATGCCGTGCTGCAGCAGTAGCCGCACTATCGGCTCGGCCAGGACTATGCAGCCGATCGTGGTCGGGATCATGAGGAACACGACCGCCCTGATCCCCGTCGACAGACGATCACGGAAGCGTTCCCAATCCGCCCTCACCGCGAGCTCGCTCATCGGGGTGAGCAAGGCGGTGTTGATCGACCAGACGAACAGTCCGAGGGGCATGAGGAAGAAGGTCTGCCCGGCGAGGTATGCGGTGTAGCCGCCCTGCTGGCCCGCGGCGAGGTACTGGATCACGACCGCGCCGATCTGGTTGGCCACGACCATGCCGATCACGAACACGCCGAGGCGGGCGAGACGGCGCACCGCGGGGTGATCGACCTTGAGGGTCGGACGCCACCGTCCAAGCCGGCGCAGGTAGGGCAGCAGCAGCACGCCCATCGGGGCGACGCTCACGGTGGTGCCGAGCCCGAGGATCGCGAGCTGGGTGTCGTCGACACCGGTGAGGCTCACGTGCCCGTATGCCGCGGCGAACCCCAGCAGCACACCGATCAGCACGAGGTTGTTGGCGATCGGGGTGAACATCGGGGGGCCGTAGCGCTTGTGCGCGTTTATGAGCCCGGCGACGATGAAGTAGAGGCCGTAGAGCACGACCTGGGGCAGGAACAGCCGCAGCAGGAAGGTGATGGCGTGCTCTCCGGCGGCCGCCTGCGCCCCGTGGAAGCGGCTCGAATAGAGATGGGCGATCCATGGAGCGAGCACGATCCCGAGCGCCGCGATCGCACCCAGGAACAGCAGGGACACGTTGAGGATCCCCGAGAACACCTCCCACGCTCGTTCCCGGTCCTCGGTCTGCAGCAGCTCGACGAAGGTCGGCACGAACACCGAGGTGATGACCCCACCGAGCACGAGCTCGTAGACGATGTTGGGCACGGTGTTGGCGAGGTTGTAGGCATCGGGCAGGCGGCTCTCTGTGATGCCCAAGGCGGCGGCCAGGACCGCAAGGCGGACCACCCCGGTGAGGCGCGAGATGATCGTGCCGATCGACATCACCGCGGTCGATCGGGCGAGGCTCGGCCCGGGCGCCGCCGCGTCGTGCTGTGCCGCGGTGCGGGCCACCGTCAGCCGGCTTGCTCCGACAGGGCGCGGCGCAGCCCGGCGATCTCGGCCTCGAGCTCCTGCACCCGCCGGTTCA
Source organism: Actinomycetota bacterium (assembly GCA_902812355.1). Lineage (GTDB taxonomy): Bacteria > Actinomycetota > CADDZG01 > CADDZG01 > WHSQ01 > CADDZG01. Next base: position 4,288 of record CADDZG010000172.1, read on the forward strand.
GCGCATCGAGACGCGCCCGCAGCTCGGCGACCTCGCGCCCGGGCGTGTACACGGTGCCGGGCGGGAGGTCCTTGGCCACCACGGCGTTGGCGCCGATGAAGCTGCCCTCGCCGATCGTTATCGGACCGAGCAGTTTGGCCCCGGCGGCGATCTTGCACCCGTCGCCGACGGTGGGGAAGCCGTCGGGGCGGTCGTCGCCGGTGAAGCCTCGGGCCGAGCCCCCGAGCGTGACCCCGTGCAGGAGGGTGCAGTTGGACCCGATCCGGGCCCCCTTGCCGACGACGATCCCGCTCGTGTGCACGATGCGCAGGCCTCCGCCGATCTCGGCCCCGGGGTGGATGTCGGCGCCGGTGAGGAAGAGGTTGAGGCGCCACACGAGCTCGGCAGGGGTGTGCAGCCCGAGCGCCCACATACGGTGCCCGAGGCGGTACAGGGCGATCGCCAGGGGGCCGGGCCGGGTCAGGACCCGCTGCAGGGCGCGCCCCAGCCCGGGCCGCCCTTCGTGCGTCCCTCCGGCCCCCAGCAGACGGGCTATGTCGCCGCGCAGGCCGCGCGGCAGGCTCTCGGGCACGCGCCGAGTCTAAAGAGCGCGCCGGGTTGCGGGCCGTCGGGGGCCGAAGAAGGCTCGTGGG
>CADDZG010000173.1 GCA_902812355.1 Actinomycetota bacterium
CGGCCGAGCGCGGCCGGCGACCCCGGTGATTCGGGTCGGCCCCGCCGATGGGCCACCGGGCCTGCGCCAACCACGGCGGGACCGTCCACAGTCCGGAGACGCGGCGCCCGTCCGGGCTCATCCGAGGTCCCGGCACCCTTAGTAGGGTTCGGATGGGCCGCTAGCTCATCGGGTAGAGCTCCGGACTTTTAATCCGGCGGGCAGGGTTCGAGTCCCTGGCGGCCCACTCCCCAGTGTCCTGTTCCGTGTGATGCTTGACACTCCGGGACCACCTGATCTCCGACGCGGCTCCGCCTGATGTGCGACATCGGTTCCGCCTGATGTGCGATAGGTGGCTCCAGCTGATGTGAGACACACCGCGGTCTCCTGAACCCGACGTGCTCGGCATGAAGGAGGTGTGCGGTGCACCTGGTGGAGATCCGCGTCGTGGACCAGCATTATCAAGCAGTCATGGCCGTTCTGGCAGGACGGCCGGAAGGTCACCAAGGTCGCCGGGCGCTTCGGCGTTGCTCGTCAGACCGTGCATCGCTGGATGGCTCGGCACAACGCAGGCTGCGTCTTGGTCCTGACCGGCGCCTCCCGCCGGCCGCACCTGAAGAGCTCGCGGCCCGCCCGCCTGCAGGCCTCCCTGAGATCGGCCCCGATCACCTCATGAGGAGGCCCGCGCAGCTCCCAAACTCATAGATCGCGGCGCAGACACGGAGCCGGGAGATGAACGCGTCCGCCGCTCCGGCTTGCAGCGACTCCCAGCACAGTCGATCGGCAAGCTCGCACGCCTCGTCGACCACCGAAGCCAGCCCACGCGGGCCCTCGCTTTCCGCCCGGCGACGCAAATGGGCCACCGTGCTAGCCGTCTGATCGGGGCTTGCCGCTTGCAACTCTGCCAGCAGCAGAGACAGCTCGCCGGAGAGATATTGCTGTGTCACCTCGCCCTCCAGCTCCCCCGGACCACCCCCGGTGGGCACCTCCCGACCGCAGCAGGGATCGCCACGGAACAGCTGCACGCACCATTATCCGCCGGTCCGGTCCGGCGCCGGTTCCCGATCCGACACGCGCATGGTGCCCGGCGTGCTGGAGATCACCTTCGCCGCCGGCCGGTCGCCCCTTATCGCCGGAGGCCCGATAGTGTCGCTGCCGGCAACCGGTCGTGTGTCGCGCTCGCCGCGCGACAGGTCCGACGAGGAGGTCGTGTGCCGCGATGCGGCCGAGGAGGGATCCGGCGTTAGCGCCCAAGAGGCCACGTCCGTGACGGCATGAGTGCCGTCACGGCAGAACCCTTGCTCGTCGGGTTCGATGCGCTGGCGGGCGCGATCCTCCTGCTGCTCCTCGGGTGGCTCGTCGCCGATGCCCTGCTCGCCCCTTGCAGGGTTCCGCCGTGGCTAAGGGCCGGCTTGAGCCTCGCCGGCATCGCGCTCTTCGCCCTCGTGCTCCAGTGCCTGCACGTGATCACCGGAGGGCTGGTCTTCTCCCACCTGTGGGTGGTGCGGGGCCTCGTAGCCGCAACGGTCCTGGTGCTGGGGGCGCGCCGGATTCGCTCGCACCGCGACGATCCCATGCCGTCGCCGCGGGATCTCGCCGGGGCCCTGGCGGTCGTGGGTCTCGGCTGGCTCGTTTGGGGTTACCCGGTGTGGCGGGTCACCCCGGCGATCTTCTCCGGGGACGCGATCATGCACTCCGCCTGGACGGCCCAGCTGCTCAACGGCGAGACGACACCGACCGCGGCGATCACCGGCGCGGTGCCCAACTACTACCCTTGGCTGTTCCACGCGGCCCTCGCCGTGGCCACGTCCCTGGCCCCCACCGGAAGGGCCCCGTTCGGTCTCGCTCCCCTGCAGCTCGCCCTCACCGGGGGCATCCTGCTGGCTCTCTACGCGCTCGGCCGCGAGCTCGGTGGACGCAGCCGGCACGGTGCATGCGTCGCGCTCACCGCCGGACTCACCGGAGGGTTCGGCTACTTCCTCTCCCGCATGACTCCGGCGCTCGTATACCGGCCACGAGGGCACGAGACGCACTTCTGGGGTGACTTCCTGTTCGTGAGGTCCTACGACCCGTCCTTCTATCAGCTCACCCCGCCTTTCCCCCGCGACCTCGCCTTCGGGTTGCTGGTGTGTGCGGTCACGTTGACGATCTGCGGGTTGCGCAGACGCGACAAGCGGCTGCTGCTGGGGAGCGGTGTGTTGGTGGGGCTCGCGGGATTGACCAACGCCGAGTCCTTCCTCGTGGGGGTGGGCCTGCTGATCGTCGTCGGCGTTCTCCCGCCCGGCATCCGCCGTCGCGACGCGGCCCTCTGGCTGCTCCTTCCGATGTTCGCCGTTTACTGCCTGTGGCTGATCCCCCAAGCGATCGCCTTCGTGGAGCTCGGCGGATACGTCAACCTCACCAAGGTCGGCCCGGTGACGATGCCGGCATGGGCGATCCTGTTCGGATGGGGGATCATTACGCCGCTCGCAGCGGTCGGCGTGGCGCGCTACCTGCCGCGTGCACGAGGCGAACCGGGAGCACGGGTGCTGCTCTACCTCACGGTGGTGGCGGGAGCCTCGATAGCGTTGTGCAGCCTGATCCCCCTGGTCCTCGGACACGCCTTCACCACGCTCGCCCGCGCTCACCGTTACTGGCCGCTGCTGGGCTTCGCGCTCGCCGTCTACGCCGGGTTGGGCCTGGCATGGATTACCGAGACGCTGCGCCGGCCGCGATGGGCGGCGGCAGTCGTCCTCGGCCTCGCGGTGCTGCTGGCGCTCCCATCGCCGATGCTGGCGAGCCTCAAGCTGCCCACGGTCGCCACCCACCTGCTGATGACCGACGCCGCCGCCCGGCGTCCGCACGCGCTTCTGAACCTGATCGCCGAAGACCCCGGGCGCTGCGTCGTGGCGGTCCCGCCGACGATCGAAGGCACCGTGTGGTCGTACACGGGTTGTCGCATGGTGCTGTTCGCCGTCACCGCACTCGCTCCCAGCAACCAGGCGCGCATCCGCTTCCGTGACATCTACCGGCGCGTCACCCCCGTGCCGCGCCGCATCAAGGACAACTGGGCACTGGTGCTCGGCAACGTATCGCGCGCCCGGTGGCAACGCATCGCCTGCCGATACGACGTCAACGCCGTCGTAGCTCCGAACTCGGTGGCGTCGCTCGAGCCCGGTTTCCCACCGGACGGGGTCCCGGCCTCCGATGCGCCGTACACGGTCTTCTACCCGCGTCCCTGCCCGGGTTGACGCAACCACCGGCCCGGCCGCGCCACCCGGCTGAGAATCCCTCCCCGGGACGCCGCGCGCCCGCGTCGTAGGTTGTGGGGATGGCCGCCGAACGAACCCGACCACGCGCGCCCGGCCCCCGGCGGGACCGGCGCAGCGCGGTCCTGGTCGGGCTCATGCTCACGATGGGGCTGGCGGCCATGGACTCGACGATCGTGGCCACCGCGATCCCTCAGGTGGTGGCCGATCTCGGGGGCTTCGCTTCGTTCCCGTGGGTGTTCTCGATCTACCTGCTGATGCAGGCGGTCACGATCCCGCTTTACGGCAAGCTCGCCGATCAGTTCGGGCGCAAGCCGATGCTCATGGTCGGAACGACGATCTTCTTGGCCGGGTCGATGCTGTCGGGGCTGGCCTGGAGCATGCCGGCCCTCATCGCCTTCCGAGGGCTCCAGGGTATGGGGGCCGGAGCGATCCAGCCGATGGTCACCACCGTGGCCGGCGACCTCTACAACGTGCGCGAGCGAGCCCGGATCCAGGGCTACCTGTCGAGCGTGTGGGGCATCTCCGCGGTGGTCGGTCCGGCCCTCGGGGGCCTGCTCGTCCAGTACGCGTCGTGGAACTGGATCTTCTTCATCAACCTGCCGATCGGAGCCCTGGCGATGGTGGTGATCCAGCGATTCTTCGCCGAGCGCCCCGAGCGCCGCAGCCACGACATCGACTACGCGGGATCGGTGGTGCTCGTCACCGCCCTGACGGTGCTGATGCTCGCCCTGCTCGAAGGCGGCGTGCGCTGGCCGTGGTCGTCACCGACGAGCATTGGGCTGTTCGCGGGGGCCGGGCTGCTGCTGATGCTGTTCGCCCGGATCGAACGGCATGCCGCGGAACCCGTGCTACCGCCCTGGCTCCTGGCACGCCGCGACGTCAGCATCGCCAACCTCGCCACCGTGAGCGTCGGCATGCTGCTGATCGGGCTCAGCTCCTACCTCCCGACCTTCGCCCAGGGCGTCCTTGGGGCATCGCCGCTCGTGGCCGGCTTCGCCCTGGCGTCGATGTCGATCGGATGGCCGCTGGCCTCGAGCCAGGCGGGCCGCGTCTACCTGCGCATCGGCTTCCGCTGGACCGCCCTGATCGGATCGTGTATCAGTGCCGCCGCGGGGCTGCTGTTCGTGAACCTGAGCCCCGACGCCGCCCCGTGGCAGGCCGCGATCGACAGCTTCGTCATGGGTATCGGTCTCGGCTTCACGTCCACCAGCCTCATCGTCGGGCTGCAATCGCTCGTTGGCTGGGGCGAGCGCGGCGTCGTCACCGGCGGCAACATGTTCGCTCGCACGCTCGGCAGCACGGTCGGCGTTGCTCTCTTCGGCAGCATCGTGAACTCCACCGTGACCGGCGCGTTGGGAGCCAGGACGCAGGTGTCGTTGGCCTCGGCCGGCTCCCGCCTGGGCGATCCCGCTCGCGCTCCCGCCGCGGTGCAGGATGCCCTGTACCTCGGCGTGCACCGCCTCTTCTGGGGACTGGTGATCGTGGCCGGGGTGGCGGTGCTGTGCGAGCTCGCGATGCCCGATCACCGCGTGGCCGACGATCATGCCGCCGGCGCCGTCCCCGCCGAGCATCGGCGAAGCTGAGGGCCGCGGCCGCCGACCTCCCCGGACTTCGGTCGCGCACCGCCTCGGCGCGACGTCGGTCGCGCACCGCCTCGGCGCGACGTCGGTCGCGCAC
>CADDZG010000174.1 GCA_902812355.1 Actinomycetota bacterium
ACGGGGGCCGGGGCGGGCCGAGGTCTTGTCCGCCGACCTGTCCGAGGACTACGTGCGGCTCAACGCATGGGGGACGACGTGAGCGGGGGCCCGGTGACGCCGGCCCCGCCGCGTCCGGCGCGCGACGTCGACGCCCAGGCCAAGGCCGCGGTGCTCGCCGAGGCCCTGCCGTACATCCGCACCTACCACGGCAGCACGGTGGTGGTGAAGATCGGCGGCGAGGCCCTCGACGACCCCGCCCTCACGACCACGGTCGCCCAGGACATTGCCCTGTTGTCGCTCGTGGGCATACGGCTCGTGGTGACCCACGGTGGCGGTCCCCAGGTGTCGCAGGCGATGACCGCTGCGGGGATCGAGCCGCGCTTCGTCGGCGGCCTGCGGGTGACCGACGACGCGGCCATGGCGCTCGTGCGCCAGGTCCTGGTGGGCACGATCAACTCCGACCTCGTCGCCCGTTTGACGGCGGCCGGCGTGCGCGCGGTCGGGCTGTCGGGAGCCGACGGTGGGCTCATGACCGCGGAGCGCACCGTGGGCCCCAACGGTGAGGACCTCGGCGCGGTGGGGCGGGTGGTGTCGGTGGATCCGACCCTGCTGCGCAGCCTCGCGGCCGCGGGCTTCACCCCCGTGGTGGCGTCGGTGGTCCCCGACGCCACCGGTGGCTTCCTCAACGTCAACGCCGACGCCGTGGCCGGCAGCGTGGCCGCTGCCTTGGGAGCGGCCAAGCTCGTCTACCTGACCAACGTCGAGGGCCTCTACCGCGACCTCGGCGACGCGGGGTCGCTGATCTCGGAGCTCACCGCGTCTGACCTCGCGGCGATGGCCGATGGGTTGTCGGCCGGCATGCGTCCCAAGGTGGCCTCGGCGCTGCACGCGCTCGAGCACGGGGTCGGCAAGGTCCACATCCTCGACGGGCGCGTCGCCCATGCGCTGCTGCTCGAGGTCTTCACCGACGAGGGCATCGGGACCCAGGTGCTGCCGTGAACGCCAATCGGACGCAGCGCGATCGCCGGGGGCCTGGGTGAGCTCGCTGCTGCCGGTCTACGGGGACGGCCGGCTCGAGCTCGTGGGGGGGTCCGGTGCGATCCTGCGTGACGCGCAGGGCCGCTCCTACATCGACCTCGTGGCCGGCATCGCGGTGGCGTCGCTCGGCCACGGGCATGCCGAGCTCGCGGCCGCGATCGCGGCCCAGGCGGCGGAGCTGGTGCACGTGTCCAACCTCTACGCCACGCGGCCCCAGGCCGTGCTCGCCGACCGCTTGGCCGTCCTCACCGGCGGGATGCGCTCGTTTTTCTGCAACTCCGGGGCCGAGGCGGTGGAAGCGGCCCTCAAGATCGCCCGCAAGCACGGCAACCGCAGCGGGCGCCCGTTGATCGTGTGCGCCCGGGGAGCGTTCCACGGTCGCACCCTGGGGGCTCTCAGCGCCACCGGGCAGCCGGCCAAGCAGGAGCCCTTCCGGCCGCTGCTGCCCGGCTTCGTGCACGTTGCTTACGGCGATGCCGATGCGGTGGCACGGGTGCTGGGCTCGGGCGACGTCGCCGCCGTGCTGCTGGAGCCGGTGCAGGGCGAGGCCGGCGTCATCGTCCCGCCACCCGGCTATCTCGCAGCCGTGCGCGCGGCGTGCGACGATGCCGGGGCATTGCTGATAGTGGACGAGGTGCAGACCGGGGTGGGCCGCACCGGGCGGTGGTGGGGGTGGCAGCACGAGGAGGCGATGCCGGACGTGATGTGCGTGGCCAAGGGCCTCGGGGGCGGTCTGCCGATCGGCGCCTGCCTGGCGCGCGGCGAAGCCGCCGAGGTGCTCGAGCCCGGGGACCATGCCTCGACCTTCGGCGGCGGGCCGGTGCAGTGCACCGCCGCGCTCACCGTGCTCGACGTGATCGAGCGTGACGGGCTCGTGCAGCGCAGCGCCGAGCTTGGCCGTGTCGCGCTGGAGCACTTGCGGGAGCGTTTGCCGGGTGCCGAGGTGCGCGGCCGCGGCCTGCTGATCGGCATCGAGCTCGACGGCCCCCGGGCGGGCGCGGTCGCCGCCGCAGCGCAGCGACGCGGGGTCCTGGTGAATCCGGCCACGGCAGCGGTGCTGCGGGTCGCTCCGCCGCTGGTGATCGTCGAGGACGAGCTCGTGGCCGGGCTCGACGCGGTGGTGGAGGCGTGCGGTGAGGTCGCGGCGGCGTAGGGACCTGGTGCGGATCCTGCATGAGGGCCGGGCCACGAGCCAGGAGGAGATCGTGCGCGCCCTGCGCCGAGCCGGCCACGAGGTCACCCAGGCGACGGTGTCACGCGACCTCCACGAGCTCGGTGCGGCCAAGGTGCGCGTCGGCGACGCCCACGTGTACGTGCTGCGGGACGCGGGATCACCCCCCGCCGAACCCGCCGAGCGCGCCCTAGCTCGGGCCCTGGAGGAGTTCGCGGTCGAGGTCGCCGCGGCGGGGAACCTCGCCGTGGTCAAGACGGTGCCGGGGCACGCCGCCGCCGTGGCCCGGGCGATCGACCTCGCCGGCAGCAAGGAGGTCGTGGGCACGGTCGCCGGCGACGACACGGTCTTCGTGGCGACCCCCGACGCAGCCGCGGCGCGGCGCCTGGCGGCGGCCTGGGGTGCCCACATGACGGGAGGAGGTCGGTAGTGCGCAAGGTGGTGCTCGCCTACTCGGGCGGCCTCGATACGTCCGTGGCCGTGGCGTGGCTCGCCGAACAAGGCTTCGATGTGATCGCGTGCCTCGTCGACGTGGGCCAACCCGGCGACAAGGCCGAGGCGGTGGTGCGGGCCAAGCGCCTCGGGGCGGCCGACGCGCTGTTGATCGACGCCAGGGCGCGCTTCGCCGAAGGCTTCGTGCTGCCGGCACTGGCGATGAACGCCTTGTATCAGGGCCGCTACCCGCTGGTATCGGCGTTGTCCCGCCCGCTGATCTGCGCGGTGCTCGCCGAGGTGGCACGGGACGCCGGCGCCGATGCGGTGGCGCACGGGTGCACCGGCAAGGGCAACGACCAGGTGCGCTTCGAGGTCTCGCTCGGGGCCCTGGCCCCCGAGCTCGAGGTCCTGGCACCGGTGCGTGACTGGGGCATGACCCGTGAGGACACGATCGCCTACGCCCGCGATCGGGACCTCCCCGTCCGCACCACGGCATCGTCGCCGTACTCCATCGACGAGAACCTGTGGGGACGCAGCATCGAGTGCGGCGTGCTCGAGAACCCGTGGACTGCTCCGCCGCGCGACGTCTTCACCCTGACCGCGGATCCGCAGGACGCACGGCCCGCCGAGGTGGTGATCGGTTTCGAGCAGGGCGTGCCGGTGAGCGTGGACGGTGTCGCCGGGGACCCGCTCGAGGTGATCGAGCGCATCGGGGCCGTGGCCGGGGCCGCGGGGGCCGGGCGCATCGACATGGTCGAGGACCGCCTCGTCGGCATCAAGTCGCGTGAGGTCTACGAGGCCCCCGCAGCGGTCACGCTCACGACCGCCCACCGCGACCTCGAATCGCTGACGCTGGAACGGGCCACGGCGCGCGAGAAGCGCCGCCTCGAGGCGCTGTGGGCGGATCTCGTCTACGAGGGCCAGTGGTTCTCGCCGCTGCGCGACGCGCTCGATGCCTTCGCGGCCTCGACCCAGCGCTGCGTCACCGGTGAGGTGCGCGTGGCGCCTGCGCCCGGCGGCGTGTCGGTCTGCGGACGCCGGTCGCCGCTGTCGCTGTACGACCACGCCCTGGCGACCTACGACGAGGGCGATGCCTTCGCCCACGCAGACGCCGCCGGCTTCATCCGGCTGTGGGGCCTGCCGACCCGGCGCTGGGCGCAGGTCCATCGCGAGCGGTGAACGACGGGCCGCTGTGGAAGGGCCGCTTCGGCAGCGCTCCCGATGCCACCCTGCTGGCCCTGACGTCGTCGCTGTCGACCGACATCGCCCTGCTGCCCTACGACGCGGCGGCGACCAAGGCTCACGCCCGGGCCCTGGCGGCTGCCGGGCTGCTCGACGAGGACGCGGTGGAGGCCGTCGAGACAGAGCTCGACCGGCTCGTGTCGGAGTGGGAGCGCGGCGAGCTGGTGCCGGCGCCGGCCGACGAGGACGTCCATTCGCTGGTCGAGCGAGAGCTCACGCGCCGCCTCGGTGAGGTCGGGCGCAGGATCCACGCGGGGCGCAGCCGTAACGACCTCGTCGCCACCGACCTGCGCCTGTGGTGCCGTGACCACGCCCGGCTGACCGCGTCGGATGCTGCCGCGCTGGTGTCCACCCTGTCGTCGCTCGCCGCCGAGCATGCCGACACCCTGATGCCCGGCTACACCCACCTGCAGCGGGCCCAGCCGGTGACCCTCGGCTTCCACCTCCTGGCCCACGCCCACGCGCTGTGGCGGGACGTCGAACGCTTCGATGCCGCCGCGGCGCGTGCCGCCGAGGAGTGCCCGCTGGGAGCGGGAGCCCTTGCCGGCAGCACGCTCGGGATCGACCCGCACATCGCCGCCGGGATCCTCGGCTTCGCCCGCCCCTTCGCCAACGCGATGGACGCGGTGGCGGACCGGGATTTCGCCTTGGACCTCGTCTACGCCTGCTGTACGTGCGGGCTGCACCTGTCCCGGCTGGCCGAGGAGATCGTTCTGTGGAGCTCGGCCGAGTTCGCCTTCCTGCACCTCGCGGAGCAGTGGTCGACGGGGTCGAGCATGATGCCGCAGAAGCGCAACCCCGACATCGCCGAGCTCGTGCGTGCCCGGGCCGGTGCCGGGATCGGGGATCTCGCCGCCCTGGCGGCGGTGTTCAAGGGCCTGCCGCTCGCCTACGACCGGGACCTGCAGGAGGACAAGGCGCCGGTGTTCGCGGCGGTGGCCCGTACCCGCGGCGGCCTTACCGGCCTGCGCCTCGCCCTCGCGGCGGCCGACTTCGACGCCACCGCCCTCGCCGGCGCGGCCGGCGAGGGCGGTGG
>CADDZG010000175.1 GCA_902812355.1 Actinomycetota bacterium
GCGGCGACGCGGGTGCTCGCCTCTCATCCCGCGGTGCGGGCCGCGTACCTGGCGATGGCCGGCGTCCCCGATACGCCGCCGCGCCTCACGATCGGCCTCGACGTCGCCGACGACGACGCCTTCGCCGCGGCCGCGGACGCGCTGCGCGCCGCCGGTCCCGAGCCGGTCGTCGTGATCCCCCTGCACGGCAACCCGGTTGGACGGTGGATGCAGGAGCACGCCGAGCCCTTCTACCGGGCCGGGTGACGAGCCCGGAAGAGGCCGGTCGGTGCCGGCGTTGCACCTCGTGCGGGCCCCGGTGTCGGGGTGCGGACCGCGGTGTCGGGGTTAGGCATACCTAACTGCTAGACTGACCGCGTCGCACGACCGCACATCTACGTGCAGGAGGGTTGTCTGTGGCGACGGAAGCCGAAGAGGTCAAGGCCCAGGACGCCAAGGTCCTGGACGAAAACGAGCAGGTCCGGGCCCTCAAGGGCGCCTACAAGTACGGCTGGCACGACGAGGTCGTCTATCAGGAGGCGCCGCGCAAGGGCCTGTCGCACGAGGTCATCGACCACATGAGCGACCTCAAGGGCGAGCCGGACTGGATGCGGCGCTTCCGCCACAAGGCGCTCGACATCTTCTACCGCAAGCCGATGCCGACGTGGGGCGCGGACCTCTCCGAGATCGACTTCGACGACATCTACTACTACATCCGCCCCGGCGACAAGGTGAAGTCGTGGGATGACATGCCGCCCGAGATCCGGGCGACGTGGGACAAGCTGGGGATCCCCGAGGCCGAGAAGAACTACCTCGGCGGGGTCACCGCGCAGTACGAGTCCGAGGTGGTGTACCACAAGACCAAGGAGGAGCTCGAGAAGCGCGGGGTCTTGTTCATGGACATGGACAGCGCGCTGCGCGAGCACCCCGACATCGTCAAGCGCTACTTCGGCACGATCATCCCCCCGGCCGACAACAAGTTCGCGGCGCTCAACTCCGCGGTGTGGAGCGGTGGTTCGTTCATCTACGTGCCGCCGAACACCGAGGTGGAGATCCCGCTCCAGGCCTACTTCCGCATCAACCAGGAGAACATGGGCCAGTTCGAGCGCACCCTGATCATCGTGGACGAGAACTCCTGGGTGCACTACGTGGAGGGCTGCTCGGCCCCGATCTACAGCAGCGACTCGCTGCACTCGGCCGTGGTCGAGATCATCGTCAAGCGCAACGGTCGCTGCCGCTACACCACGATCCAGAACTGGTCGAGCAACGTCTACAACCTGGTGACCAAGCGGGCGGCGGCCTACGAGAACGCGATCATGGAGTGGGTCGACGGCAACCTCGGATCCAAGGTGACGATGAAGTACCCGAGCGTGTACCTGCTCGGCGAGCGGGCGCGCGGCGAGGTGCTGTCGATCGCCTACGCCGGTGAGGGCCAGCACCAGGACGCCGGCGGCAAGGTCGTGCACGCGGCCCCCAACACCCAGAGCTCGATCACGTCCAAGTCGATCAGCAAGGACGGGGGGCGCGCCGGCTACCGGGGCCTGGTGCGGATCGAGGAGAACGCGGCCAACTCCAAGAGCCACGTGATCTGCGACGCCCTGATCCTCGACGATCGCAGTCGCTCCGATACCTACCCCTACATGGAGATCGAAGAAGAGACCGCGGCGGTGAGCCACGAAGCCACCGTGTCCAAGGTGTCCGAGGAGCAGCTCTTCTACCTCATGAGCCGGGGGCTCGACGAGACCCAGGCGATGCAGATGATCGTGCGCGGCTTCATCGAGCCCATCACCAAGGAGCTGCCGATGGAGTACGCGGTCGAGCTCCAGCGGCTGGTCGAGCTGCAGATGGAGGGCTCGGTCGGCTGACCGGCATGGAAGGCGACCTGCGACGGCGGCTGTCGGTCTCGGCGGCCGCCGTCTGCATATGGTGGGCCCTGTTCATCGGCCCCCGGACCGCGCCCTCCGCGCGTCGCTACCCGCTCAAGCCGTGGTAGAGGCCGCCGGCCGCGGCGGCCGGGTTTGAGGGGCCCGGCAGGGGTGCACGATTAGAAGCGTCGTCCACCGCAAGCGAAGGGGGTAACCATGGCGCGGGGTCCGGCCGGATTGGCCCGGAGGCTGCGGCGCAGGTCGCCGCCGCGCCCCGAGCACTTTCTCGATCGCATGGTCGAGAACGTCTCCCACGGGCGCTTCGAGCGCTCGCTGTCGGCGCTGACGGCCGGGGCCGCCCTGGTGACGGGCGCCGAGATCTTCCTCGAGCACGACTCCGCCAGCTTCGGCAACAAGATGATGTGGACGCCGGTGGCGATCACCCCGATCGGCATGGCCGCCGGCGTCGCCGGCTTCTTCTCCAAGCGCTACGCCAAGACGCTGTTGCCGATCGCGTCGGCGATGATCGTGATCAACGGCCTGCAGGGGACCTACCTGCACATCAGGGGCGTGGCCCAGCGCCCCGGGGGCTGGAGCCTGCCGCGCTACAACGTCGAGATGGGGCCGCCCTTGTTCGCACCCCTGTTGTTCACGGTGGTCGGGGGCATGGGGCTGCTGGCCGCGATCCTGCGACGGGAGGAGCTATGAGGCTTCCGTGGCGCCGGGGTGAACAGCCCAGCGGGCCGACGCCCGGAGGCCACGTCCGCTTCCCCGGGTACGACGTGCTCGGGCAGGCGCCCACGTGGGACGCGGTCACCGCCGGCGTGGTGCTCGCCCGGCTCGTGCCGCGGCCCGCGTGCACGTTCTTCACCGAGAGCGAAGAGGCTGCGGCGCGCGCGCTCGCCGACCGCTTCCTCGCCCAGGACCGGGAGCCGAAGGTGCCCGTCGTCGAGGTGATAGACGAGCGCCTCGCTCACAAGGATTTCGACGGTTGGCGCTACGAGGACATGCCCCCCGACGATGAGGCGTGGCGGGCGTCGCTGTCGGCCCTCGACGACGAGGCGAGGTCGCGGTCGGGCAAGCCCTTCGCCGAGCTTCCCGGCGACGAGCAGGACGGGATCCTCGCCGACGTCCAAGACGCGCAGACGTGGCACGGGATGGACGCGAGCCACGTGTGGAACCTATGGAGCCGCTACATCCTCCCGGCCTTCTACTCGCACCCGTGGGCGTGGAACGAGATCGGGTTCGGGGGCCCGGCGTATCCGCGCGGCTACAAGAACCGCGGCGTCGGCATCCTCGAGCCGTGGGAGAAGCCCGAGGCGCATCCCCGGGACCCGGTGCCGTGGGGGCAGTGGATCGAGTCGGTCAAGCGGGAGCGACCCCGTCGGTGAGCGTGCGCGAGCGCAACGGGTCGGCATGGCTGCTGCCCAACGACGGCACCCGCACCAACCATGGCCTCATCGAGCGCATGCGCCGCTACGACGACGACGATGAGGTCGACATCGCCATCGTCGGCTGCGGAGCCGGCGGCGCGGTGCTCGCGCAGCGGCTTGCCCGCAAGGGGTGGAAGGTGGTTGCCTTCGACGCCGGCCCCCACTGGGATCCCGACCGCGACTGGGTATCCGACGAGGCGGGCTCGAGCCACCTGTACTGGACCGAACCCCGGGTGATCGCCGGCTCGGATCCGGTGCCGCTGGGGTCCAACAACTCGGGACGCGGGGTCGGCGGCTCGACGGTGCACTACGCGGGCTACACACCGCGCTTCCACCCGAGCGACTTCGCCACCTATTCGCGCGACGGCGTGGGCTGCGACTGGCCGATCTCTTACGAAGACCTCAAGCCTTACTACGAGCAGATCGAGGCCGAGCTCCCGGTGGCGGGGGAGTCGTGGCCGTGGGGCGACCCTCACCGCTACCCGCACTCGCCCCATCCGGCCAACGCGCAGGGCGACCTCTTCCGCCGCGGAGCCCTCGCCCTGGGCATCGAGACGAAGATGGGTCCGGTGGCGATAACCAACGGGCGGTTCGGCAACCGGCCGCACTGCATCTACCGGGGCTTCTGCCTCCAGGGCTGCAAGGTCAACTCCAAGGGCTCGACGCTCATCACCCACGTCCCCGATGCTTTGGCCCACGGCGCCGAGGTGCGGGCCGACAGCATGGTCACCCGCATCACGCTCGACGCGCAGGGGCGGGCGACCGGGGTGGTCTACCACCGTAACGGGATCGAGCGTCACCAACGGGCTGCGGTGGTGGCGGTCGCCGGATACTCGATCGAGACCCCGCGGCTGCTGCTGAACTCGGCCTGCAGCGCGTTCCCCGACGGCCTGTGCAACGACTTCGGCTTCGTCGGCCGGCACCTCATGGTCCAGGGAGCGCCCCAGGTCGGAGGCCGTTTCTCCGAGGAGGTGCGGGTCTACAAGGCGCCTCCGCCGGAGATGAGCAGCGAGGACTTCTATGAGACCGACCCGTCCAAGCCCTATCGCCGGGGCTTCTCGATCCAGACCGTCGCCCCGCTGCCGAACACGTGGGCCGAGCACGTCGCCGCCGAAGGTCACTGGGGCGTGGTCCTGCGCGAGTACATGCGCGACTACGTGCACTGGATCGTGCTCGGGGCGCTGTGCGAGTTCCTGCCGCACGCCCACAACACCGTCACCCTCGCCGACGAGAAGGACCGCAGGGGCATGCCGGTGGCGCGTTTCTCCTACTCGCAAGGGGTAAACGACCGCGCTCTCGTGGATGCCTCGACGGCCAAGATGCGGGCGATCCTCGAGGCCGCGGGGGCCGAGGAGACGCTGGTGATCGATCGCTACGCGCACCTCGTCGGCGGCTGCCGCATGGCCCGCTCCGAGCGCGGAGGCGTGGTCGATCACACCCTGCGGTCGTTCGCGATCCCCAACCTCTACATCACCGACGGCAGCGTGCTGCCGACCCAGGGCAGCGCCAACCCCGCCCTCACGATCATGGCCCTGGCGGCGCGCGCCGCCGATCTCATGGCCGGCCCCCGCCGCTGAGTCCGTGCCGGGCTGCTCGACCTCGGTCG
>CADDZG010000176.1 GCA_902812355.1 Actinomycetota bacterium
CACGATAAGCGCATGCCCTTCCCGGCCGAGCGCCCGCGCCGCCTGCGCCGCACCGCCGCGCTGCGCCGCGCCTTCGCCGAGACATCCCTCGCCCCCGACCGTCTGATCGCCCCGCTGTTCGTCAAGGAGGGGATCGATCGGCCGCAACCGGTGCCGTCGTTGCCGGGCCATGATCAGCACACGCTGGAGTCGCTCACCAAAAAGGCGCGCGCCCTCGCCGGGCACGGTCTCGCCGGCGTACTGCTGTTCGGCATCCCCGCGCGCAAGGACTCGGCCGGGAGCCAGGCCTATGCACCCGACGGCATCGTCCAGCGCGCCCTCGCGGCGCT
Organism: Actinomycetota bacterium; assembly: GCA_902812355.1. Lineage (GTDB taxonomy): Bacteria > Actinomycetota > CADDZG01 > CADDZG01 > WHSQ01 > CADDZG01. Next base: position 330 of record CADDZG010000176.1, read on the forward strand.
GAGGGACGAGGTTGGTGACGAGCTCGTGCTGATAGCCGACCTGTGCCTGTGCGAGTACACCGATCACGGCCATTGCGGGGTGCTCGACGGCGACGTCGTGGACAACGACTCGACGCTCGACGTCTACGGACGCATCGCCGTGTCGCAGGCGGCCGCCGGCGCCGATCTCGTCGCTCCGTCCGGGATGATGGACGGTCAGGTCGGAGCGATACGGGCCGCGCTCGATGCCGCCGGTCACCGCGACGTCGGGATCCTCGCCTACGCGGCCAAGTACGCGTCGGCTTTCTACGGCCCCTTCCGTGAGGCCGCGGAGGGCGCGCCCCGGTTCGGCGACCGCCGCTCCTACCAGCAGGACCCGGCCAACGCCGCCGAGGCGAGACGGGAGGTCGCGCTCGACATCGCCGAGGGCGCCGACGCGGTCATGGTCAAACCCGCCCTCGGCTACCTCGATGTCCTGGCCGACGTCAAACGCCGCGTCGACGTGCCGGTGGCCGCTTACAACGTCAGCGGCGAGTACGCGGCGCTGGAGGCGGCGGCGCAACGCGGCTGGATCGACGAGCGGGCTGCGACCCTGGAGGTCCTGACCTCGATCCGCAGGGCGGGGGCCGATCTGATCGTCACCTACCACGCGGAGCGCGCCGCGCAGTGGCTCGCCTAGGTCTGCGGCGCGCCCGCAGCGACGCCTTACTGCGACGCGCCCACGCCGCGATCCCCGGCGGCGTCAACTCGCCGGTGCGGGCGTTCGACGCCGTCGGCGGCAGCCCGTTCTTCGTCGCCGAGGGCCGCGGTGCCCATCTCGTCGACGTCGACGGCAACCGCTACGTGGACCTCGTGCAGTCGTGGGGCGCGCTGCTGTTCGGACACGGCGACGACGGGGTCGTGGCCGCGGTGCGAGAAGCGGCGGCCCGCGGCACCTCCTTCGGTGCGCCGACCGAGGCCGAGGTCGAGCTCGCGGAGCTGGTCTGTGCCCTGGTGCCGGGGGCCGAGCGCGTGCGCCTCGTGTCCTCGGGCACCGAGGCGGTGATGACGGCCGTGCGTCTGGCGCGCGCCGTCACCCGGCGCGACCGGATCGTCAAGATGGCCGGCTGCTACCATGGCCACTCCGACGCCCTGCTGGTACAGGCCGGCTCGGGCGTGGCCACGCTCGGGATCCCCGGCAGCCCGGGCGTGACCGGGGGCGCGGTGGCCGACACGGTGGTCGTCCCTTACAACGACCTCGACGCGGCCGCTGCCGCGCTCGAGGACGGCGTAGCCGCGGTCGTGGTGGAGCCGGTGGCGGCCAACATGGGCCTGGTGCTGCCGTCCGAGGACTACCTCGCGGGTCTGCGAGCCCTGACCGCGCGCCACGGCGCGTTGCTGGTGTTCGACGAGGTCATCACCGGGTTCAGGGTGGCTCCCGGCGGGGCCCAACAGCGCTATGGGGTCACCGCCGACCTCGTCACCCTCGGCAAGGTGCTCGGAGGCGGTCTCCCGATCGGCGCGATCGCCGGGCGCGCCGAGGTGATGGACCGGCTCGCTCCCGCCGGGCCCGTCTATCAGGCCGGTACGCTCGCGGGCAACCCCCTGGCGACCGCCGCCGGGATCGTCACGCTGCGGCGAGTGCGAGACGAACCGGGGCTGTACGAGCGGCTCGAGTCCGCCTCCCGGCGCCTCGCCGCGGCGTTCGTGGACGCGGCCGAGCGGGCCGGCGTGGCGCTGACCGCGGCAGCGGTCGGAGGGCTTGCCGGGGTGTTCATATCCGACCGGCAGGTGACCGACTACTCCGAGGCCGCGGCCACCGACGGGCGGGCCTACGCGCGCCTGTTCGCGGCGATGCTGGAACGCGGCGTGTACCTGCCCCCATCGCGTTTCGAGGCCATGTTCCTCACGACCGCCCACACCGACGAGGTGATCGACATGGTCGCCGAGGCGGCGAGGGACGCGTTCGAGACGCTCAGATAGCGGCTCGGGATCCCCGTCTGAGTTCTCAAGCGGCGTGATCTACGACGGACGCGACGTGGGCCAACATCAAGCGCTGGGGCCGCCACAAGTCCACAGAGATCGTGGTTGCCCTCGAGCTCGGTCTCGCTCCGGACTTCGACGACGTCGGGTGCGTCGACTGCGGCAACCGCTTGCGGCCCGAGTTCGGCCATGCGCTGCCGCGGGCGGCGACGGCTTGGACAACCTCCCGGTGCGCTGCCACCGCTGCCGTGTCGCCAAGACGGCGCGCGACCGCGCGGCGAAGTGACGCCGCGATCCCGCCGCTCCCTGCAGCGACGCTTGCCCGCCCGGGGCCGGGACCATCCCATGAGGTGACCCGGCGCCCGGCCCGCGCCAAGCCATTAGGCGTCCGGGGCTCCTCGGCCCCAGGGGGCCCGCGCGCATGATCGCTTCGGCGGCATCCCGGGCCCGAGCGAGCCGACCAACCGACTCGGCATCACGGCCGAGGGTGCCGCGCCCATGACCCGCTCCGGCGGCATCCGGCTCCCGGGGCGTGCGCGAACCGGATGGCCGACTCGGCGTCGTCGCCCCCGGGTCCGCGCCGATGCCCGTGTCGTCTACTCGTCGCGTCCGAGAAAGAACCAGAAGAGGAAGACGCCGGTGACGAGCAGGCCCATGAGCGCGAGGAACGCTTGCCCCCCCTGCTCGTTGGCGTCGATCCCGGGTCCCGTGCAGGACGTCAGTGCCAGCGCCAGCAGGACGGCGGCGAGCAGGAGGCGCCGGCCCTTCATAGCAGATCCCTCCCGGCCGCTCGCGCCGCGCGACGCTCGAGCGTGTACAGCACGGCGAGGTGGGCGACCAGCAGGATCGCGGTGGCGATCAGGATCATGCGGGCCGTGCCGAGCGGGTTGCCCGGGTCGTAGCGCATTACGACCACAGCCTGCCCACTGCCCGAGGGCTTGACCGGACGGAACGAGATCGCCCCGTAGGTCGTGCCGTTCTGCTGCAGCAGCCGCACGGAGCTCGCCTCTGCGGCCGCGTCGCTCGCCGACGCGAAGGTCTTGATCCTGCCCGAGCCGATTGCCTGGGTCAGCAGATCGGTCGCCGGGGTGGACAGTGAGCCGGCGATGTCCTGCTGCTCCTGATCGTTGGCCGCGGGCTTGTGCCACGGCGGGTTGGGGTAGGAGCGGGCCGGGGCGAAGCTAATGTCGCTCGCCTGGGCCCCCACGCCGACGGCCTTCCACGACGGCAGCGTCCCCACCGGTCCGAGCGGCGCACCCTGCGAGGCGAACGACCATGCGAAGCCCAGGATCAGCAGCACCCCGAGGCACACGCACGCGACCACGAAGTAGGCGATCCGTTTGCCGACGTACATCGACAGCACGAGCCAGATCGAGCCGGGGAAGACCACCACCGCGGCGAGCACCGCGCCGAGCCCGAGCCAGAACTGGGCGGAGGTCACGTCGGTGGCGGCAAGCAGGGTCAACGCGTGCCTCCCCCGGAGGAGCCCTTGCCCGCCGGCGCGGCCCCGGGCAGACCGTGGCGTTCGTAGGTTTCCACCGCCTTGATCTGGCGGTTCGTGAGCGGGTAGGGCGGCACCGGGATCCCCTGGCTGGGTGCGGCCCCGAAGTCGGGCATGAAGGCGTAGCGCCGCCCGTTGAGGATCGTGTCGTACTGCTGGGCCGGGGTGAGGTGGCGGACCTTGCCGTGCCACAGCGCCATCCCCTGGAACCAGCGCTGGTTGAAGTTCTTGCCCGACATGTCCTTGCCCTGGCCCTCGGGGCCATGGCACACCGCGCAGCGGGCGGCGAATATCGCCTTGCCGCAGCTCAGCATGTCGCCCCCCTTGGGGTTGCGGCAGCGGTCGGGTATCCCGGCCGGGGGACGGTTGTTCTGGGGCAGGCTGTGCAGCCAGTTCATGACGTCGTCGATCATCTGGTCGGTCATGGGACCGCCATAGTCGGCTCCCCAGGTGGGCATCGGCGTGCCCGGGCGCCCCTGCTCGATCGTGAAGCGCACGATGTCGTCGTCCCAGCGGGTGAACACGTTGTCGAGGGGTGGAGCGTTCCACACCACCGTCTTGCCGGTGGCGGGGTCGGTGTAGGTTGCCTGGCCCCCGACCGCGTTGGCCCCGTGGCAGTTGGCGCAACCCATACCCAGCGAGATCTCGTCCTCGAGCTTCTTGAACTGCGCCGGCCCGGCGTTGGGCGGCAGCACCGGCGGAGGCTTGAAGATGATCGCCCCGCGTTCGATCGATTGCTGCATCTGCTGCTTGGCGAAGGCCTGCTGGCGCTGCGCCTCGGGCAGCCAGTAGGCGACGACGAACACGGCGATGCCGAACAGGGCAAGGATGCCGCCGATGCGGATGCGGTCGAGCCGGCGTCCTTCGAGGACGTCGTCCCCCGGCGGGGGGCGGAGCGCGTGCGGCAGTGCCTTGGTCCGTCGCCGGGGAGCGGGACGGTTGCGGACCATGAACGCGATCCACAGAACCGCCGAGGGCACGACGATGATGAGGATGATCGTGAGGATCTGCTCGCTCGTCACCGCCGCCGTCCCCGTGGCGCGTTCATCCCGGAGCTTGCGGGCTCACGTCGGAACACAGAACGGGCCCTTGGGCTGAGCGA
>CADDZG010000177.1 GCA_902812355.1 Actinomycetota bacterium
CGATCGGGGCGTCGACCGGCGGGGTCAACCACGCGCTGGGCCGGGCCCCGGCCGGGGCGGGCCACAGCAGGGCCAGGGCTGCGGCGGTGAGGAGTACGGCGCGTCGCATGCGGCGGATCGTGCGCCGCCACCCGGCTCGGTGCGGTGGCCGGGGTCACAGGGAAGGCGGCGTCAGCCCACGACGCCGTGGAAGAAGTACCAGCCGAACACGGCCGACACGACGTACATCAACGGGTGCACCTCACGCCACCGCCCCCGGATCAGCTGGATCACTGTGTAGGACACGAAACCGGCCCCCACGCCGTTGGTGATCGAGAAGGTGAACGGCATCATCACCATCGTCAGCAACACCGGGATGCCCATCGCCGCGTCGGAGAAGTCGATCTCGCGCACCAGCGAGAGCATGAAGTAGCCCACGATCACGAGCACCGGAGCGGTCGCCTCGGCGGGTATTACGCCGGCGGCGGGGGCGATGAACAGCGACGCGAGGAAGAGGATCCCCACCACCACCGACACGAGTCCGGTCCGGCCGCCCTCCGCGACCCCGGCCGCGCTCTCGATGAAGGTGGTGTTGGACGACGCCGACGCGGCACCGCCGGCGGCCGCGGCGAGCGAGTCGACCAGCAGGACCCGGTTGATGCCGGGCAGGCGGCCGTCGCGGTCGAGCAGGCCTGCCTCGCCGCCGATGCCGACCACGGTGCCCATCGTGTCGAAGAAGTCCGACAGCATCACCGCCAGCACGGTGGCGATCGCGGCGCCGACGCCGAGCGCGGAGAAGAAGTCGAAGCTGAAGTTCCCGAGCAGGTGGAAGTCGGGGGTGGCGAACCAATCCGAGGGCACGCGCGCCGCACCGTTGCGCCACACCGCGAGCCCGCTGAACTCGTTGACGATGGTGGCGAAGATCGTGGTGGCGATGATGCCCAGCAGCAGCGCGCCTTTGATCCGCCTGGCGACCAGCGCGCCGGTGACGAACAGCCCGAACAGGAACGCCAGTATGTGCCACGAGTTGAAGTCCGAGGTCAGGGTCACGAAGGTCGCGCGCGACGCGACGACGATGCCGGCGTCCTTGAGGCCTATCAGGGTGATGAACAATCCGATCCCGATGCCTATGGCGCGCTTGAGGTCCATGGGGATCGCGTTCAGCACCGCCTCGCGGAAGCCGGTCACGACCAGGACGGAGATGGCCAGGCCCTCGACCACGATTACGCCCATCGCCTGAGGCCACGTGAGCCCGTTGGTGAGCACCAGGGTGAAGGCGACGAAGGCGTTGAGCCCGAGGCCCGAGGCGAGGGCGAAGGGATAGTTGGCGAACAGGCCCATCGCCAGGGTCATGCACCCTGCGACCAGGGCGGTGACGGTAAGGACCTCCCCGAAGGGGAGCTGGGTACCGGCATGGTCCTTCACGCTGCCGAGGACCGCCGGGTTGACGAACAGGATGTACGCCATCGTCAGCCACGTCGCCAGCCCGGCCACCATCTCGGTGCGCAGGGACGATCCCCGTTCGGAGATATGGAAGAAACGATCCAGCGCCGCGGGCGTCCCGCCCTCGGGCCGAGCGGTGTCCCGCTGAGCCGTTACGGTCTCGGACAAGGTCCGGCCTCCCTTCCCACGATCGATCCCACCGGCGGTGGATCCCGGCGGACCACGACGGGCGCGTCCTCCCTGATATACCAGCGGCAACCGCCCCGGCGGCGGCGCCGATATGGTGGATCCATGCCGGAAGTGACCCTGATCCCGGGCGACGGGATCGGCCCCGAGGTGACCGCGGCGATGCGGCGCGTGGTCGACGAGCTCGACGCCGGCATCACCTGGGACGAGCAGGAGGCCGGCGCTTGCGCGCTCGAGCGCTACGGCACGCCGCTACCCGACCACGTGATCGCGTCGATTCGGGAGCACGGCGTGGCGCTCAAGGGCCCGGTGACCACGCCCGTGGGCGAGGGCTTCCGTTCGGTCAACGTCGCGCTGCGCCAGGAGCTCGAGCTCTTCGCCAACGTTCGTCCCCTGCGCCTCTACGACGGCGTGCCGTCACGCTACGACGACGTCGACGTCGTGGTCGTGCGGGAGAACACCGAGGATCTCTACGGCGGGATCGAGTTCGAGATGGGTTCGCCCGAGATGAACAAGCTGCGCGGTTACCTCAAGTACATGCGCGGGGTCGAGCTGCGTCCCGATGTCGGCCTATCGGTCAAGCCGATCTCGGTGTCGGCGACCCGTGCGATCGTGCAGTACGCCTACGACTACGCCCGCAGGCACGGGCGCCGCAAGGTGACGGTCGGGCACAAGGCGAACATCATGAAGTACTCCGACGGCGTGTGGGTGCGCGCCGCGCACGAGATCGCGCTCGAGTTCCCCGAGGTCCGCTTCGACGAGATGCAGGTCGACGAGATGGCGATGTGGCTCGCGTGGCAGCCCGAGGAGCTAGACGTCATCGTGCTGCCCAACCTCTACGGCGACATCATCTCGGACCTCTGCGCGGGCCTCGTCGGCGGGCTCGGCATGGCACCGGGGATGAACCTCGGGCACTCTCATGCGGTGTTCGAGCCGACCCACGGCTCGGCTCCCGACATCGCCGGGCAGGGGATCGCCAACCCGCTGGCCATGATGCTGTCGGCGGTGATGATGCTTCACCACCTCGGGCTCGACGGACCCGCCGACGCGTTCGAGGCCGCGATCGCACGCGTGCTGGCGCAGCGGCGCGTACGGCCGGCCGACTTCCCCGGTCACGGCCCCCCGAGCAAGACCGAGGAGATCGCCGACGCCGTGATCGACGCCCTCCACGAGGCCTGAGCCGTGGATGCCGCCACCGCCGCGCGCATAGAGACCTCGGTAACCGAACACCCGCTGGACGTCGGCGGCGCAGCCGCGGCCGCGTCTCAACCCGCCTGCGGTGCGGTCGCTTTGTTCGTCGGCACGGTGCGGGCGACCCCGGCGGCGGAGGGATCGGAGGGCAAGGACGTCGTGGCCCTCGACTACGAGGCCCACCCGGATCTCGCCCCCGCCAGGCTGCGGGACATCGCCGAGCAGGCCGCGGCGCGCTTCGGGCTCGCCGCCGTGATCGTGCATCACCGCACCGGCCACTGCCCGCTCGGAGAGCCGACGGTGGTGATCGCCTGCGGCGCGCCCCATCGCGGCGACGCGCTCGATGCATGCCGCTTCGTGATCGAGGAGGTCAAAGCGACCGTGCCGATCTGGAAGCGCGAGCTCTACTCCGACGGTTCGGCGTGGGTCGGGACGGGGTCGTGATGAGGGCGCTGCGTGCCGCCGAGGGCGGCCTCGAGGTCGTCGAGCTCCCGGATCCCGAGCCCGCCGGCGACGACGTCCTCGTCGAGGTCGCGGGGGCCGGGATAAACCGCGCCGACCTGCTGCAGGCCGGCGGCGGCTATCCCGCGCCGCCCGGGTGGCCGGCCGACGTGCTCGGGTTGGAGATGGCAGGTACCGTCGCTGCGGTCGGCGAGCGCGTGCAGCGCTTCCGCCCCGGCGATCGCGTCTACGGCATCGTCGGCGGCGGGGGGCACGCGACCCACTGCCTCACCCGGCAATGGCTGTGCGCACCGGTGCCCGAGGGCCTCGATCCCGTGGCGGCCGGGGGCGTGCCCGAGGTGTTCGTCACCGCACACGACGCGCTCGTCACCCAGGCCGGGCTGCGCTCCGGGGAGAGGGTGCTGATAAATGGCGTCGGCAGCGGGGTGGGTAGCGCAGCCGTGCAGCTCGTGCGGGCACTGGGGGCGACCAGCATCGGGACGTCGCGCACGCCGGCCAAGCTCGAGCGGGCGGTGGAGCTCGGGCTCGACCACGCGGTGGAGGCCACCGGCGACTGGGAGTCCCGGATCGGCGAGGTCGACGTCGTCCTCGAGCTCGTCGGCGGTGCCTACCTCGAGACCGACGTGCGGGTGTGCGCACCCTACGGGCGCATAGTGGTGGTCGGTCTCGTCGCCGGTTCCCGGGCCACGGCCGATCTCTCGCTCGTGATGCGCAAGCGTCTGTGCGTGCGCGGCACGACCTTGCGCGGGAGACCCGAGCACCTCAAGGCGGCCGCGATGGCCGCGTTCGAGGCCCAGGTGAACCCGTTGCTGGAGCGCGGCGCCGTGCGACCGGTCATCGATCGGGTGGTGACTCTCGAGCAAGCCGCCGCCGGCTACGACGCCCTGCGCGCCAACGAGGTCTTCGGCAAGGTGGTGATCGCCCCGTGAGCTCCCGGTCCCGCACCCGGCGGCCGCCGCGGCGCCCTCGGGTCAACCGGCCCTCGTTCTGGGTGCGCATGGTCGCCTTCGTGCTCGCGCTCGCACTCGCAGCGTGGCTCGTCGAGGTGCTGATCGCCACCGTCCTGCGGGCCGCCGCGCACTGACGGCCCGGGCGGGGCTCAGGCGCGCGCGATCATCTCGGCCGCGGCCGCCGCGATATCGGGAGCGGCGATGTCGGGGGCCGGGAACACGGCCGGGACCGGGAAGCGCCCGACCGCCACCGTGCGCATGCCGGCGCGGCCCGCGCCGTAGAGGTCCCACGGATGAGCGGCCACCATCCACGCCTCACCCTCGCTCGCAGCGAGGGCGGCATCGTAGACCCTGCGCAGGGGTTTCCCGGCGCCGATCTCCTCGCACGACAGCAACCCGTCGACCGCGAGGCCCGAGCGCTCGAGCAGCTCGTTCGCCAGGGCCCGGCTGCCGTTGGTGAGCACGAGCACGCGCCACCCCGCGGCGCGCAGGCGACCCACGCCCTCGGACGCGCCGGGGGCGGCTTCGAGCCTGCGCAGGCTGCCGAGCAGGCGCCCGGCCAGAGCCTCGTCGGCGGGATCGGCCCCGTGGGCCTCGAGGGCCGCGGGGAGGTCGGCATCCAGCAGCTCGCCCAGGGGCACGTAGCC
>CADDZG010000178.1 GCA_902812355.1 Actinomycetota bacterium
GTCAGGTGCTCGAGGGCGAGCTGCCGCCGGCGACGCTGCCGCCGCCGGAAGCCGAGGCGATCCCAATCGACGTGCGCTATGAGGACGAGCGCGTGTTGGTGGTGTCGAAGCCGGCGGGGCTGGTCACGCACCCCGCCGCCGGCCACGTCCGGCACACGCTGGTCAACGCGCTGCTCGGGCTCGGGGTGCCACTGGCCGGAGCGGGATCGACGCGCCCCGGGATCGTCCACCGCCTCGACAAAGACACCTCGGGCCTGCTGCTCGTGGCCAAGGACGACGCCGCCCAGCGCTACCTCGTCTCCGCCCTGCGGGCACGTGCGGTGACCCGGCGCTACTTCGCCCTCGTGCGGGGCACGATGCCGGCCCCGACCGGCACCCTGGAGGCGCCGATCGGGCGCGATCCGGTGCACCGGCGGCGGATGGCGGTGGTCGCGCACGGCCGGCATGCAGTGACCCACTACCGGGCCCTCGCCGCCGCCTCCCCGGCAGGCGCCGGCCCCGTGAGCCTCATCGAGGTCACGCTACAGACCGGCCGCACGCACCAGATCCGCGTCCACCTCGCGCACTTCGGCCACCCCGTGATCGGCGACCGCGCCTACGGCGGCGGGGGCGACGCGTCCGCCGCCCTGGGGCTGGTACGTCCCTTCCTGCATGCGCACCGGCTCGCCTTCCCCCACCCCTCGGACGGCCGGCGGATCGAGGTCGGGGACCGGATCCCGGCCGACCTGCGTTCCGCCCTCGAGAAGGCGGGGATCCCCGAGGAGGGGGCCTCGGGGTGAGGTCGTTCGTTGCAAGCCGGGGCCCGGCTGCGCGAGAGTGAGTCACATCCGTGTGACTCCAGCGACCGGGGGAGGTCTGTGAGCTTCGTCCATTTGCACGCCCACACCGAGTACTCGATGCTCGACGGCTTCAGCCGCATCCCCGACCTCTTCGGCGCGGCCGCCGACGCCGGTATGCCGGCGTGCGCCATCACCGATCACGGGGTGATGTACGGGGCGCTCGACTTCTACCGCACCGGCACGGCCACGGGGGTCAAGCCGATCCTCGGCATGGAGGGCTACCTCTTCGACGGCGACCGGCGGATCGACAAGCCGCAGCAGAGGGAGGCGGGCCAGCGCCTGCACCACCTCACCCTGCTCGCCGCCGACGACACCGGCTACCGCAACCTGATCAAGATCTCGTCGCGCGCGTGGCTCGAGGGCTTCCACTACTACCCGCGCGCCGACCACGAGCTGATCGCCGAGCACTCCGACGGGTTGATCTGCCTGTCGGGGTGCCTATCGGCGGAGATACCGAAGCTGATCGTGGCCGGCGACGTGGCCGCGGCCCGCCGCAGGATCCAGTGGTACCGGGACGTCTTCGGCGACCGCTTCTACCTCGAGCTGCAGGATCACGGGATCCCCGCACAGAAGGCCCTCAACGACACCCTCGTCGAGCTCGGCAAGGAGCTCGGGATCCCGTGGGTTGCGACCAACGACTCGCACTACACCCACAAACAGGACGCTCCGGCCCACGAGGTCCTGTTGTGCATCAACACCGGTTCGGAGCTGTCGGACCCCAACCGTTTCCGCTTCGATTCCGAAGAGTTCTACCTCAAGCGACCCGACGAGATGGCGCGGCTCTTCTCGCGCTGGCCGGGGGCGTGCGAGAACACCCTCGAGGTCGCCGAGCGCTGCAACGTGACGATCCGGTTCGGCGATCTCCTCCTGCCTCGCTACGAGGTGCCCGAGGGTTACACGCTCGACAGCTACCTCGCCGAGCAGGTGTTCGAGGGCCTGCGGCGTCGCTACGGCGAGGTCACCCGCGAGGCGCGCGAGCGCGCCGAGTACGAGCTCCGGGTCATAGCCGACATGGGCTTCGCCGGTTACTTCCTCGTGGTGGCGGACTTCGTCAACTGGGCGAGATCGCAGGGTATTCGCGTCGGTCCCGGGCGCGGCAGCGCGGCCGGCTCGCTTGTGTCCTACGCCATCGGCATCACCGAGCTCGACCCTCTGCGCTACGGCTTGATGTTCGAGCGCTTCCTCAACCCGGAGCGCGTGGCTATGCCCGACATCGACATCGACTTCGATGAGCGTCTGCGCGGCGACGTGATCCGCTACGTGCAGGACAAGTACGGCGAGGACCACGTGGCGCAGATCGTCACCTACGGCACGATCAAGGGCAAGCAGGCGATCAAGGACGCGGCCCGGGTGCTCGGTTTCCCGTATTCGGAAGGCGATCGCCTGACCAAGATGTACCCGCCGCTGGTGATGGGCCGCGATGCCGGGCTGCAGAGCGCTCTGGAGACGTCCCCCGAGCTACGGGAGGCATACGAGTCCGGCGGTGCGGCCAAGGAGATCATCGACACCGCGCTCAAGATCGAGAACATCAAGCGCTCGGCCGGGATCCACGCCGCCGGAGTGGTGATCGGCCGGGACGCCCTGATGGAGCACGTCCCGCTGCGTCGCGGGGACCACGACGAAGTCGTGACGCAGTTCGACATGAAGGGTGTCGAGTCGTTGGGTCTGCTCAAGATCGACTTCCTCGGCTTGCGTAACCTCACCGTGATCGAGCTGGCGCTGGAGAACATCCGCAAGAACCGCGGGGAGGAGGTCGACGTCGACAACCTCGATCTCGCCGATCCCGGCGTGTACGAGATGCTCGCCCGCGGCGATACCGACGGCGTCTTCCAGCTCGAATCCGAGGGGATGCGCCGCTATTTGATCCAGCTGAAGCCGACGCGCTTCGAGCACATCATGGCGATGGTCGCCCTATACCGGCCGGGCCCGATGGACCAGATCCCCACCTACATCGAGCGCATGAACGACCCCGGCAAGGTCAGCTACCTGCACCCGGCACTCGAGGACGTCACGAAGGAGACGTTTGGGGTGCTGGTGTTCCAGGAGCAGATCGTGCAGACCCTGCAACGCCTCGCCGGCTACAGCCCCGGCCAGGCCGACCTCGTACGCAAGGCGATCGGCAAGAAGAACCGCGAGCTGATGGCCAGCGAGAAACCGCGCTTCATAGAAGGATGCGTCAAAGGGGGCGTGGACGAAGCCAGAGCTCTGCACCTGTGGGGTCTGATCGAGCGTTTCGCCGACTACTCCTTCAACCGGGCGCACGCAGCCTGCTACGCGTACATCGCCTACCAGACGGCGTGGCTCAAGCACCACTACCCGGTGGAATACATGGCCGCCCTGCTGACCTCGGTGAAGGACCGCAAGGACGACAAGCCCAAGTACCTGCACATGGCGCGCAAGATGGGGATCGACGTGCTGATCCCCGACGTCAACGCGTCCGACCTCGACTTCACCCCGTCCGGTGACTCGATCCGCTTCGGTCTGTCGGCGATCCGGGGCCTCGGCGAATCCGTGGCGGAGCGCATCATCGAGGCCCGCCGGCGACACGGCCCCTTTACCTCGTTCCAGGACTTCTGCCGCAAGGTGGATTACGTCTGTCTCAACAAAAAGACCCTGGAGTCGTTGATCTTTGCCGGAGCGTTCGAGTCCCTCGGACACACACGCAAGGGTCTGTCCGAGGTCTTCGAGTCGATCTCGGGGCAGGTGCTGACCGAGCGTCGCAACACCGATCAGGGGATCATGTCGCTGTGGTCGTCCCTCGACGACGGCGCCGGCGATGCCGCCGAGGTGCCGATCCCGATCGACGAGTTCCCACGCGACCAGCTCCTGGCCCTCGAGAGGAATGCGCTCGGCCTCTACGTGTCCGACCATCCGCTGCTCGGCTTCGAGGGCCTGCTGGCGCGGCTTACCGACACGTCGCTCGGCGCGCTCGGATCCCGCCCGGTCGGCGAGCAGGTGACGGTCGGAGGGATGATCACGGGGCTGCGCAAGCGGGTCACGCGCAACGGCTCGGTCATGGTCCTGCTCGACCTCGAGGATCTGTCGGGCGCGTCCGTGGAGTGCCTGGTGTTCCCCAAGACCTACGAGCAGTTCGCCGCCCTGCTCCAGGTCGACTCGATAGTGGTGGCCAGGGGCAGGGTCGACCGTGATGCTCGCGACGATGGGGTCAAGGTCGTGGTGTCCGAGATCCACAAGCCGGATCTCGGTTCCGACCGCCCGCTGGTGATCAAGCTCGCGCGCGGGGCGTGCACCCCGTCACTGGTCGACCGGCTAAAGGAGGTGCTCGCCCGGCACCCCGGCCCGACCCAGGTGTTCCTCAACCTGTGCGGGTCCGGCCGCACGACCGTGCTGCGGCTCGACAGCAGCTACTGGGTCGACACCAGCAACGGCCTGCACGCGGAGCTCAAGTCGCTGCTCGGGCCGGGCTGCGTCGATCGGCGTGCCGCATCCTGAGGGCCCGGACGCGCCCTTTGGGTAGGCTCGTCCGATGCTGCAGGTGATCGACGGGCGGGACAGGCTCACGCCGGTCCACGTGCCGCGCCCGGTCCCCGGCGGCGAGCGGGGCGGGCTACGTTCCGAGGTGGAGGCGATCGTCGCCGACGTGCGGCGGCGCGGGGACGAGGCGGTGTTCGAACACACCCGGCGCCTCGATCACGTGCGCCCGCCGGCCCTGCGGGTCGAGCCCGACGTGCTCGCCCGGGCCCGCAACCTGGTCCCACCCGAAGTCGTCGATGCACTCGAAGCGATGGCCGATCGTCTCGAGCGCACCTGCCGCCATCAGCTCCCCGAGGGGTGGCTCGAGCGTGACGAAGGTGAGGTCGTGGGGGAGCTCGTGCGCCCGGTGTGGCGGGTCGGCGTGTACGTCCCGGGCGGCCGCGCCGCCTATCCCTCGTCGGTGATCATGGCCGCGGTCCCGGCCCGCGTGGCCGGTGTCGAGGGGATCGCGGTGTGCTCGCCGCCCGGCCCGCGCGGCGACGTCGCTCCGGCCGTGCTCGCCGCGTGTGCGGTGGCCGGTATC
>CADDZG010000179.1 GCA_902812355.1 Actinomycetota bacterium
GGACAAGGCCGAGGCGCTGCGGGCGGCCGACGACGCGGCGCGCGCCGCGGGGGCCGAGGTGCGCCAGGTGGTGGCGTCCTACGCCGACGTCCACCAGCAGGTGCTGGTGGCCACGAGCGAGGGCCCGGTGGCGCGCGACGATCGTACGCGCGTGCGCTTCGCGGTGCAGGTGGTGGCGATGCGCGACGGGCGCATCACCACCGGCTTCGAGGCCCCCGGCCACAGCGGCGGTTTCGAGCTGATCGAGCGCCGTCCGCCCGCCGAGGTCGCCTCGAGCGCGGCCGGCAAGGCCCTGCGGATGCTCGACGCACGGCCGTCACCGGCCGGTGAGTTCCCAGTGGTCCTGGCGCCGGGCACCGGCGGCGTCCTGATCCACGAGGCGTGCGGCCACGGCCTCGAGGCCGACACCCTCGTCAAGGAGGCCAGCGTCTATGCCGGGCGCGAGGGGGAGCGTTTCGGGTCCGAACGGGTCACAATCGTGGACGACTCCACCGACGTCGGCGCGTGGGGCTCGTTCGGCGTCGACGACGAGGGCACCCCGTCGCAGCGCACGGTGCTGTTCGACCAGGGGGTGCTGGTCGGCCATCTCTCGGACCGGCTGTCGGCCCGACGCATCGGCCGGCCCTCGACCGGCAACGGGCGGCGCCAGTCCTATGCGCACCTCCCGATCGTGCGTATGTCCAACACCTACCTGCTGCCCGGCCCGGACGACACCAACGCGATCTTCTCGTCGGTCAAGCGCGGCGTCTACGCCGCCACCTTCGCCGGCGGTGAGGTCAACCCCGCCACCGGCAACTTCGTGTTCGGCATGGCCGAGGCCTACATGATCGAGGACGGCGAGATCGCCCATCCAATCCGGGGCGCCAACCTGATCGGCAACGGCCCGCAGGTGCTGGCGGCGATCGAGGCGGTGGCCGCGGATTTCCGGCGCACCGAGGGGGTGTGCGGCAAGGACGGCCAGCACGCCCCGGTGACCAACGGGATGGGCACGGTGCTGCTCGGGCGCATGACGGTCGGAGGGACCGAGGCGTGAGCGGCCGCGACGACGACGCCCTGCTTCGGCTCGCGCTGTCCGTGGTCGAGCGGGCCGCGACCGGGGAGGGGCTCGAGGCCTACGTGACCAGCGAGGCCGACTTCTACGTCAAGGCCTACGGCGGGGAGGTGGAGAAGGTCTCCTCGGCACGGCCGCGCGGTGCCGGCGTGCGCGTCGTGGCCGGGGGGCGCCAGGGTTTCGCCTACACCACCGACCTCAGCGATGCGGGCCTCGACGAGGTCGTGGCCCAGGCGCGCGACAACGCGGGGCACGCCACGCCCGACGATGCCGTCGCGCTGCCCGAGGCGCCGGAAGACGCCGGCGACGTACCCGGACTGATCGACGAGGCTCAGGCCGGGATCGCCCCCGACGACAAGGTCGCCTTCGCCCTCGCCCTCGAGCGCGCCGCCAGGGGTGCCGACGCGCGCATCCGCACCGTCGAGGAGGCGGTCTACGCCGACACCGCAACCGAGGTGGCGATCGCCTCGACCGCCGGAGTGGCGGCCGCCTACCGCCGCACCGAGGCGTGGTGTTACGTGCTGGCGATAGCCACCGATGGCGACGACACCGAGGTCGGATTCGAGTTCGATCTCGGCCGGGGCCTCGGCGAGCTCGACCCCGAAGACGTCGCCCGCCGCGCTGCGGCCCGTGCCGTCGGGGTCCTCGGCGCCACCAAGATCGCCTCCACGCGCCTGCCGGTGGTGTTCGAGCCCTACGTCGCGGGCCAGTTCCTCGGCGCGCTCGGCGGTGTGCTGACCGGCGAGGCGGTGCAGAAGGGTCGCTCGATGTTTGCCGGACTGCTCGGCGAACGGGTCGCCGGTGATGCGGTCGCCCTGGTGGACGATGGGCGCATCCCCGGGGCGCCGGGTTCGGCACCGTGGGACGCCGAAGGGGTCCCGACCAGACGCACCGAGGTGGTGTCCGAAGGGATCCTGCGCTCCTTCCTCTACGACACGATCTCGGCGCGGCGCGAGGGCCGTAGCTCGACCGGCAACGCGGCGCGCTCCAGCTTCAAGGCGCCGCCCTCGCCGTCGGCCACCAACCTCGCCCTCGCCCCGACCGGGCAGGGGCGGGACGAGGTGCTGGCGCGTGCCGGCCGGGCCCTGCTGGTGCACGACTTCCACGGGGTCCACTCGGGGGTCAACCCCGTGTCGGGGGACTTCTCGGTCGGGGTCACCGGGGTCCTGCTCGACGGCGGCGCTCCCGGGGCGCCGGTCAAGGAGGTGACGATCGCCGCGCCGATCCTGGACATGCTCAAGGGCGTGGTCGCGGTCGCCGACGACCTGCGGTGGCTACCCTTCGGTGGCTCCTACGGCGGCGCCACCACGTTGATCTCGGAGATGACGGTCGCCGGATCCTGAACCTCAGGTCTCGACCCTGGCGCCGCGCAGCGCGCTCGCGCAGGGACACGAACGCTGCTCGGGGATCGCCGGGATCAGGGCGAACAGCAGGTCGCGCAGCTGCGCGTTGTTGCGCTCGAACACCCGCAGCACCTCGGCGTGGCTCACCGCCTCGATCTCGCCCTCGACGCCGACGTCGTAGTCGGTGATGAGGGCGATGTTGACGTAGCACATCTCGAGCTCGCGCGCGAGGTAGGCCTCCGGGTACTGGGTCATGTTGATCACGTCCCAGCCCGCGTCCTGGTACCAGCGGGATTCCGCCCGGGTGCTGAAGCGCGGCCCCTGCACGGTCACCACGGTGCCGCCGTCGTGCACGGTGATCCCTTGATCGCGCGCGTGCTTGACCGCCAGCGCCCGAAGCTCGGGACAGTAGGGGTCGGCGAAGGATACGTGGGTCGTCACGGGTCCGTCGTAGAAGGTGTCCTTACGCCCGCTGGTGCGGTCGACGAGCTGGTCGGACACCACGAAGTCGCCGGGGGCGATGTCGCGCCGCAGCGAGCCCGCCGCGCACGGCCCGATCACCCGGGTGACCCCCAGCTCCTTCATCGCCCACGCGTTGGCCCGGTAGTTGATCTCGTGGGGCGGGAACTGGTGCTCGGTCCCGTGACGCGGCAGGAAGGCGACGCCGACGCCGTCGATGTCGCCGACCATCAGCGGGGCGGACGGGCGTCCGTAGGGGGTGTCCACGACGCGCGGGCGCACGTCGTCGAGGAACGAGTAGAACCCGGAGCCGCCGAAGACCCCGATCCTGACGTTGCTCATGTGCCGCCGTCGCCCGACGCGGCCGGGGCCTTGTCCCCCTTGGGCTTGGAGGTCTTGGACGTATCGGAAGCGCCGTCGGACGATCCGGTGGAGCTCCCCGAACGCTTGGAGTCGGTGGCGTAGAAGCCCGAGCCCTTGAACACGATCCCGACGGGGGAGTAGAGCTTGCGCAGACGCCCCCCGCATGCGGGGCATACCTCCAGAGGCGGGTCGTCGAAGCTCTGCTTGGCCTCGGTGCGTTCTCCGCACGCGGTGCAGGCGTACTCGTATGTCGGCATGGCCATATCCTCCCACCTCGGGGCCCCCGGCGCCGACGGCCCCATCCCGGTGCGACCCGCTCCGGGGAGATAGCGTCTTGCGCAGCCGGGAGGTGAGATGATCCTTCACGAGCGAGAGGGCCCGGATGCGCTTCTTCGGTAGGTCGCTGCAGAGGCGGCTCACCATCATCTTCATCATCATCGTCAGCCTGCCCCTGGCGACCGCCGGGCTGATCGTGCAGTACTACGTCACGGGTCAGCTCGAGGGCCAGGCGGTGCGCGACCTCCCGGCCGTGCTCAACGGCAACGTCCAGCACTACAACGACCAGCTCCAGGCCCTGCCCCAGCTCGTGTCGGGCGCCGCCGGCAAGCCTCCGCTGCGCCGACTGCTGCAGCACCGGGAGCGCGCCGCGCTCACGCGGTTCCTGCGCAAAGCGCTGCGCGCCGCTCCAGGCCTCGGTTTCCTCGTCGCCACCGACCGCACCGGACACGTCCTGGCCGCGGCGCACACCGACCCCGGCTTCCTCGCCGGCTTCCGGCCCCCGGGCCCCCGCACCCTGGCCCGCCCCGGCTAGGGGCCGGGCTACGTCTCCGCCCGGATCCCGGTGCGCGTGATCGGGCACGGCTCGCCGGGGGCGATCACCGGAGGCTTCTGGCTCGACGACTCCTTCCTCGTCGCCGGGCTCGGCAGCGATGCCGACGTCTCGGTGGTGTCGGGCGGCAGGGTGATCGCCAGCACCGCGCCGCTGCACCACGCCGTCGCCCTGCGGCCCCGCAACGGCATCTTCCCGGTGTCGCTGGGCAGCGATGCCAAGGCCCGGGCCCGGACGCTGCCGGGATCGCCGATGACCATCGTCGCGTCGGTCCCGGTCGGCCACCTCGAGGCGACGGCGCGGCGCGTGCTCGTGTCACTCGTGGTCGTGCTCGTGGTCGCGCTGATCGGCACCATCGCCTTCGCCTCGCTGCTCGCCCGCATCATCACCCGTCCGCTCGAGGAGCTGTCCGAGGGGGCGCGGGCGATCAGCGAGGGCCGCTTCGCCCACCGCATCCCGGTGCGCTCGCGCGACGAGATCGGGGGCCTGGCGGCGACCTTCAACGACATGACCGAGCGCCTCGCCCGCACGATCGGGGAACTGCAAAGCTCGCGCGACCAGCTGCGCAGGTCGGTGCGGCGGGTGGGCGAGACCCTGCGCTCGACCCACGACATGCGCCAGATGCTGGACAGCATCCTCAACACCGCCGCCGACGCGGTCGAAGCCGACGCCGCCGCGCTGTGGACGCTGAGCGCGGGGCGCGACCTCCTCGAGCCGATGCTGGGACGGGGCCTCGGCCAGGGCACGGTCGGGCGGGTGGCCCTCGGGGAGGGCGTGGTCGGCCGCGTCGCCGC
>CADDZG010000180.1 GCA_902812355.1 Actinomycetota bacterium
ACGTCGCCCCCACCGCCCCGAGGATCACCTGACCCTGGCCCCCGATGTTGAACAGGCCGGCGCGGAAGGCGAGGGCGATCCCGAGTCCGGCCAGCAGCAGGGGGGTGGTGTCGACGAGCGTCTCCGACAGCGGGGTGAAGGCGCGGCTCAGAGCACCCGGATCCATCGTGGCGAAGGCGTGCGCGTAAGCGCTCGGATGCCCGAGCGCGCCGGTGAGCAGCGAACCGTAGGCGGCGGTGATGGCATTCCACGACGCCGACAGCGCGACGCCCGGCTCGTAGGAGAACGACCGCCACGCCTGCATCGCCGTGGGCGTGGCCAGCACGACGATCACCGCACCGACCACGAGCGCGCTGAAGAACGCGAGCACCGTGACCGTGAAGATGTTCCCGGTGAGCAGCAGGCGCCTGGCCCGCCCTCCCACGGTCGGCGGAGGCGCCGGCGGAGCCTCTACCGTGGTGCTGATCGGTCTACCTCCCTTCGAGGTCTCACTCGGGGACCTCGGCAGGCGCCGCCGTGGCGCGCGAGCCTGCCATCATCAGGCCGAGCTCGGCCCGCGTCACCTCGGCGGGGTCGAACGGCCCTTGCAGGCGGCCGTCGTACATCACCACGATGCGGTCCCCCAGCGACATAACCTCATCGAGCTCGGCCGACACCAGCAGAACCCCGACCCCCGCGTCGCGCGCCTGGACCAGGCGGCGATGCACGTACTCGGTCGAGCCGACGTCAAGACCGCGGGTCGGCTGCGACGCTATCAACAAGCGGATCGAGCGCGACAGCTCGCGCGCCGCGATCGTCTTTTGCTGGTTGCCTCCAGACAGGGTGCGGGCCGGCACGTCGATCGAGCGAGCGCGGATGTCGAACTCCCGCAGGAGCCTCGCCCCGTGGTCGCGGATCCGGTCCCAGTCCAGCACGCCGCGGCGGGCGTAAGGTGACTCGTCGTGCACGTCGAGGATCAGGTTCTCGGCGATCGAGAAGACACCGACCAGACCGTCGCGCTGACGGTCCTCGGGGATGAAGCCCACCCCCTGGCGCAGGATGCGGCGCACACCCGCGCCGGTGACGTCGGTCCCGGCGATCCGAATCGTGCCCTCGCTCGGTGCCGCCAGGCCCATCACCGCCCGGACGAGCTCGGCCTGACCGTTGCCCTCGATGCCGGCGATCGAGACGATCTCGCCGGCCCGGACCTCGAGGTCGACGCCGTCGACCGCCCGGCGCCCCGATTCGTCGAGGACCACCAGGCCCTCGAGCTCGAGCACCGGTTCCCCCGGGTGGGCGGGGCCCTTGACCACCTGCAGCTCGACCCCCCGCCCCACCATCATCGACGCCAGCTCCTCACGCGTCGTCTGCGCGGGGGTGGTGGACCCCACCACCTTGCCGTGGCGCAGCACCGTGATGCGGTCGGCGACCGAGAGGACCTCGTTGAGCTTGTGTGAGATGAACAGGATCGCGCGTCCCGAGTCCCGCAGGGAGCGCATGATCGTGAACAGGTAATCGGCCTCCTGAGGGGTCAGCACCGCGGTCGGCTCGTCGAGGATCAGGATGCTCGCGTCGCGCGCCAGGGCCTTGACGATCTCGACCCGCTGCTGCTCGCCCACGCTGAGGTGCTCGACGCGGGCGTCGGGATCCAAGCGCAGGCCGAACCGCTCCGACAGCTCCAGGATCCGCTGCCGGGCGATGTCCCGATCGAGCAGCCCGGGCCCGGAGGTGGGCTCGAAGCCGAGCATCACGTTCTCGGCGACGGTGAACACCGGGATCAGCATGAACTCCTGGTGCACCATGCCGATCCCGGCTGCGATCGCGTCGCCGGGCCCCCCGAAGGACACGGGCCGGCCGTCGATCAGGATCTCGCCCTCGTCCGGCCGGTAGAGGCCGTAGAGGACGTTCATCAGGGTCGACTTGCCGGCGCCGTTCTCCCCCAGGACCGCGTGTATCTGGCCCGCCTCGACCGTCAGGTCGACGTGGTCGTTGGCGACGAGGTCGCCGAAGCGCTTGGTTACACCCTTCAGTTCGAGGCGGGCCATGCCGAGCGCGACGGCCGGGCCTAGCCCGCCGGGTACTTCGTCGGGTCGGTCGAGATCTTGCCGTCGATGATGCCCTGCTTGATCCTGTTGAGCGCGCTCTTGACCGACGACGGGATCTTGTCGGCGAAGTGGTGGAAGGGCGACAGCGACACGCCGCCGTTGGCGAGGGTGCCGAAGTAGTTGCCGCCCTTGAAGGTCCCGTTGGCGGCCTTGACCGCAGCCTGCTTGACCGAGGTGGCGATGCCCTTGGTCACGCTGGTGATGAACAGGTTGCAGTACTGCGGCGCCGAGATACACCCGTCGGTGTCGACCCACTCCATGTAGACGGGGTTGCCGGAGCCGGAACGGTCGTGCTCCTGCACCGCCGCGGCCGCTCCAAGGCCGACCGAGCCCGCCACCGGAAAGATGATGTCGGCGCCCTGGGACATCAGCGACTGGGTCACCGACTTGCCCTTGGCCTGGTTGGTGAAATCGTTGGTGAACGAGCCCTGCTTCTTGTCCGGATCCCAGCCGAGGACCTGGACGTGCGCGTGGTTCTGCTGGTTGTAGTAGCGCACGCCGGCCGCGAAGCCGTCCATGTAGATCGTCACGGTCGGGATGTTCATGCCGCCGAAGGTGCCGACCTTGCCGGTCTTGCTCATGGCTGCGGCGAGGTAGCCGCCGAGGAACGCGTCCTGGTCCGTCTTGTACAGCAGGGACAGCACGTTGGGCAGCGGCTTCTTGTAGCTGTAGTCGACAATCGCGAACTTCTGCTTGGGGTTCGCCTTGGCCTGCTTCTCGGTCACGCCGCCCATCAGGAAGCCGACGGTGACGATG
Source organism: Actinomycetota bacterium (assembly GCA_902812355.1). Taxonomy (GTDB): domain Bacteria; phylum Actinomycetota; class CADDZG01; order CADDZG01; family WHSQ01; genus CADDZG01. The sequence continues at coordinate 2,841 of CADDZG010000180.1, forward strand.
ATGCCGCAGTGCTTCTGCTCGAAGGCCTGGATGTTGGGCACGTAGTCGCTCTGCGAGTTGGACTGCAGGTACTGGATCTTCATGCCGGTGGCCTTCTGAGCGTCCTGGAGGCCCTTCCACGCCGACGCGTTGAAGCTGCGGTCGTCTATGCCGCCGGTATCGGTGACCTCGCAGGCGAGGAAGTTGGATGCCTTGCTCGCCGACGACCCAGACCCCGAGGACGAGCTGCTGCTGGGCTTGGCACAGGCTGCCGCGACCAACCCAACGGCCAGCAGCAAGGCCGACATACGCATCAGGCGCTTCACTTGTAGACCTCCCCTTCGAGCTCTCGGCAACGGGGTGCCGCCGGGCGCCCCGCTCCTTCGGTCCAGGATAGTTATGTTCTGACCAACATGCCGGGACCGACCATGCGGCAAGCATGATAGACGCCGATTGGAAAGACCTGCGGGAGCGAGCGCGCGTCGTGGCGCAGCACGCCTACGCCCCCTACTCCAAGCTCAAGGTCGGGGCCGCCGGGCTCACCGACGACGGGCGCACGGTCACCGGATGCAACGTCGAGAACGCGTCCTACGGGCTCACCCTGTGCGCCGAGTGCGGCCTGGTCGGCGCCCTGCACGCGTCCGGCGGCGGCCGGCTCGTGGCCGTGAGCGTATGCGACCCTGCCGGGGAGGTGCTCGCCCCCTGCGGCCGTTGCCGGCAGCTCCTGCTCGAGGCGGGGGGGCCGGACCTGCTGCTCGACCGGCCGGGCGGGCCCCGCCGCATCGCCGACCTGCTGCCCGAAGCCTTCGTGGCAGAGGATCTGCCGTGAGGGCGCGCCGGGGGCCGGCGCCCATCGCAGGGGGGTTGCCGTGACCGAGATGGTCGAGCTGATCGCCGCCAAGCGCGACGGCCGGCGCCTGAGCGACGAAGACGTCAGCTGGTTCGTCAGCGCCTACAGCCGCGGTGAGATCCCCGACGAGCAGGCCGCTGCCCTGCTGATGGCGATCTTCTTCCGGGGCCTGGACCGCTCCGAGCTGGCGGCGTGGACGACGGCAATGGTGCGCAGCGGGCGCCGCCTCGACCTGTCGCGCATCAGCAGGCCGACCGTGGACAAGCACTCCAGCGGCGGCGTCGGCGACAAGGTGTCGCTGGTGGCGGCGCCGATCGCCGCGGCGCTGGGCGCCGCGGTCCCCAAGCTCTCCGGGCGCGCCCTCGGCCACACCGGCGGCACGCTGGACAAGCTCGCGGCAATCCCCGGCTTCCGTACCGAGCTCGCGATCGACGAGATGCTCGACATCGTCGAGCGGGTCGGCTGCGTGATCTGCTCGGCCGGGGGCGACCTCGCACCGGCCGACAAGAGGCTCTACGACCTGCGCAACGCCACGGCAACGGTCGAGTCGCTGCCGCTGATGGCGTCCTCGATCATGTCCAAGAAGCTCGCCGGCGGTGCCGGCGCGATCGTGCTCGACGTCAAGGTCGGCTCCGGGGCCTTCCTCACCGACCCGGACCAGGCGCGCATCCTCGCCCGCACGATGGTGGACCTGGGGTGCGATGCCGGAGTGCCGACCGCCGCGGTGTTGACCGCGATGGACGCCCCCTTGGGGCGCGCCGCGGGCAACGCGGTGGAGGTCAGAGAGGCGCTCGAGGTGCTGCGCGGCGGGGGGCCGAAGGACGTCATCGAGGTCGCGCGCGCGGTGTCGGCACAGATGCTGGCGCTGGCCGGAATCGCTGCCGACCCGGACGATGCGATCGCCTCGGGGGCGGCGCTGCGTGCCTTCGAGGCGATGGTTGAGGCCCAGGGCGGGGACCTCGGCTCGCTGCCCGAGGCGCCCCACCGGCGCACGCTCCCGGCGCCGCGCAGCGGGGTGGTCGGCCGTATCGATGCGCGGGCCGTGGG
>CADDZG010000181.1 GCA_902812355.1 Actinomycetota bacterium
GCGGTGGCGTCGTCGCCGGGCGGGCCGGGCTCGAGGTCGGTGACCAGCAGGCAGCGGGCCTCGTGCCGGCCGCGCCCCACCCGCCCCCGGAGCTGGTGCAGCTGTGCGAGCCCGAAGCGATCGGCGTGCTCGATCACCATCACCGTGGCGTTGGGGACGTCGACGCCGACCTCGACCACGGTGGTGGCCACCAGCACCTGGGTGGTGCCGGCTCGGAACGCAGCCATCGCGGCCTCCTTGTCCGCCGGCTTCATGTCCCCGTGCACGAGCCCCACCCCCAGGTCGGGGAACACCTCCCGTGCGAGACGCACCGCCTCCGCCTTGGCCGAGCGCAGATCGCTGCGCTCGGAGTCCTCGCGCAGCGGGTAGACGACGTAGGCCTGACGCCCGGCGGCAACCTCGGCCCGTATCGCGGCGTAGGCCTGCCGACGCCCCTCGTCGCCGAAGAGGACCTCGGTGCGGGTGCGGGCCCGGCCGCGCGGCAGCTCGTCCAGCACCGAGAGGTCGAGGTCGCCGTAGACCGTCCAGGCCAAGGTGCGCGGTATCGGCGTGGCCGTCATCACCAGGACGTCGGGCTCGCCCTCGGCGCTGCCCTTGGCCCTCAGGGCGGCGCGCTGGTGCACCCCGAAGCGGTGCTGCTCGTCGACCACCGCCACCCCCAGCCGGGCGAAGGTGACGTCGGACTGGATCAGGGCGTGAGTGCCGATCACGATGTCCACCTCACCGGTCACGATCTCGCGCAGCACACGCTCGCGCCGGCTCGCGGTCATCGCCCCGGTCAGCAGCCGCGCCACCGGCCGCCGCGACACGGCGGCGAAGAGGTTACGCGCCTCGGAGTGTCCGAAGGCTTCGTCGAGCAACGCCTGGACCGTGATGTGGTGCTGTTCGGCGAGCACCTCGGTCGGCGCCATCAGAGCCGCCTGATAGCCGCTCGCCACGGCCACCAGGCAGGCGTAGAGCGCCACCACGGTCTTGCCCGATCCGACCTCGCCCTCCAACAGCCGGTGCATCGGGGCGGGAGCCGCCATGTCGGCGGCGACCTCGTCGCACGCCCGCCGCTGGGCCGCGGTGGGCTCGAACGGCAACCCTTCGAGGAAAGCCTCGGGCAGGGAGCCGGGATCCGGGCGGGCGTGGGTGATCCCACGTACGGTGCGCTCGAGCCGGCGCTTGCGCTGCACCAGGCCGAGCTGCAGGGAAAAGAGCTCGTCGAAAACGATGCGGCGCCGGGCGGCCAGCACGTCCTGCTTGCTCTCGGGGAAGTGGATCAGGCGCACGGCCGCGTCGCGCGGCAGCAGCCCGAGCTCGTCGCGCAAATCGTCGGGCAGGGGGTCGACGATGTGCGGGATGCCCGCCAGCGTGTCCCATATCAGGCGGCGTAGCTGATCGCTGGACAGCTCCGAGGTTGCCGGGTAGATGGGCACGATGCGGCCGACGTTGAACGGCTCGCGCCCCGAGCGCACGACCTCGAAGCGGGGAGCGGTCATCTGCAGCCGCCCCCGGAACACCGCCAGCCGTCCGTAGAAGAAGGCCTCGGTCCCGGTCTGAAGGGCCCGCGCCACCCAGTCCTGGTTGAACCACGTCACTCGGATCCGTCCGGTCTCGTCGCCGATCTCGGCCTCGATCAGGGTGCGCGGCCGGCGCCCCGCCCGGCCTCCCCCGCGCAACGGACGCGGCCGGCCGACCTTCAGCACGCGGGCGTGGACCTGCACCTCCTGCTCGCCCGAGACGGCCGCATCGGCGAGCTCGCGTATCGTGCGCAGGCGCGTACGGTCGACGTGATGGCGCGGGTAGTGCTGCAGGAGATCCTGCACAGTGGCGATGCCGAGCTCCCGCAGGGCGCGCTCACGCCGGCCCCCGACGCGCAGCGGCACCCGCCGGGCGGGCTCCGCGTAGAGCTCGAGGCCGCGTGGCGGTGCGACCACGGTATCTGCCATCGTGCTCACCCTAGCCGTGGGAGGTGGGGCCCTGGGGGGTTTCGCGGTCCACGCCGCGGCCGGTCTGGTAGCCTGAGCGGCGATATGTCGGCCGTATGCGAGATCTGTGGCGTCGCGCCACGCTTCGGTAACAACATCAGCCACTCCCACCGGCGCACGCGCCGGCGATGGAGCCCCAACGTGCAGAAGACGCGCGTGCTGGTGGATGGGGTACCTCGGCGCATCAACGTGTGCACGAAGTGCCTCAAGGCCAACCGTGTGACCAAGGCCGGCTGAGCTCGTTTCCCTGCCTCAGCGGGCGGGAAACATGGCCCGATGGATCGTCTGCAGCGGGTACCCGCCCTCATCAAGCTCCAGATCGAGCGCATGCGGGCCCGCTACGGCTGGTTCGACGCCACGATGCGCGTCTTCAAGCGCTATTCGGAAGACGATGGCGGCCCGTACGCGGCGGCCCTCACCTACTACGTCTTCTTTTCGATCTTCCCGCTGATCGCCGGTGCCGCCGCGCTGCTCGGCTACGTCACGCTCGGTAACCGCGCCCTGCAGCACCAGATCCTCCAGCGCGGCATAGCCCAGTTCCCCCTGCTGGGCCAGTTCGTGAGTCCCTCCAACATCTCGACCCTCCAGGACAAGCGTGGGGTGTTCCTGGCGGTAGCGGTGGTGCTCGCCCTCTACAGCGGCTCGGGGGCGGTGGTCGCCCTCGAGCACGCCCTCAACCGGATCGACCGCGTGCCGCCGCGCGAGGAGGGCAACTTCTTCGCCAAGAGGGTGCGCTCGTTGCGGTGGCTCGGCGCCCTCGGGCTCCTCGCCCTGCTGTCGCTGGCCCTGGGTACGGTGGCCGGGTTCGCGCAGCAGATCATCGGCGGGGGCGCGCTGGGGGCCAAGGTGATCGGACACGTGATCGGCTTCGCCGTGGGCACCGCGATGTTCGTGACCGCCTACATGTTCCTCACCGCCACCCGCCACTCGTGGCGTGAGGTGCTGCCCGGTGCCATGATCGCTGCGGCGGCCTTCGAGCTGCTCAAGGAGTTCGGCAGCTGGTACCTCAACCGGGGAGCCGCGAGCCGCTCGGCCGAGTTCGGGCCCGCTATGGCCGAGGCCGCAGGCCTGCTGGTGGCCGCCTACCTGCTGTGCCAGGTCATACTTCTGGCGGCCGAGGTCAACGCGGTGCTGGGGGAACGCAAGGCCCTGCGTCGAACCGGTTCCGACCTAGTGATGGAGGAGGCCTGGTGAGCTACCGAACCGACGGCCAGAGGTCCACCGGACAGGTGGTCAAGGAAATCACCGAGGACCTCTCGACCCTGGTACGCAAGGAGATCGAGCTGGCCAAGCTCGAGCTCAAGGATTCGGTCACCGCCAAGCTCAAGGGCGCGGTGATCATCGCGATCGTCGGGGTGATGGGGGTCCTGGCGCTCCTGTTCGCCCTGCTCGCGGTGCGCGACGCGGTCAACCTGGCGGTCCCCGACTGGGCCGCGGCGTGGGCCGGCGACGTCGCCGTCCTGATAGTGCTGGCGATCGCGGCCGGCATCGCAGCCTTGGTGGCCAAGAGCAAGCTGTCGACTCCGATCTCGGCCGATCTCACCAGGCAGACGATCAAGGACGACGTCGAGTGGGCCAAGCAGGTGACCCGCAGGTGAGCGGGGTAGGCTGGCGCCGCCCGGAGAAGCCGACGAGGAGCCTGTGATGGGCGAGGCCGCGCAGCGGACGAAGACCGAGATCGAACAGACGCGCGACCGGCTCGGCAGGCGGGTCGACGAACTCGTCGACGTCGCCAAGGTCGAGGCCGGCCAGGTGGCGCGCAAGGTGGCGATCGCGGCGGTCGCCCTGGCCGCGTTGGTGGCGGTGGGCACGATCGCGAAGCGGCGGGTGCGGCATTAGCGCGACGGGGTCGGCCGACGCCACCGTGGGCGGCCCCGTCAACTTCGTGGAGCTGGTCGCCCGCTCCTTCGGCCTGTACCGGCGGGGGTTCCTGCCGCTGTTCGCCTTCTTCGGTGCGGTGTTCACGATCCTCGGGGCGGGCTACATCGCATCGCTGTTGATGTTGTCCGGCACCGCCGAGAGGGTCGGCGACCTCCTGCTACGGGCCGTCCTGCCCGGTCTGGTCGGCTCCTTTGCCGTGGCGGTGACCGCGCGCCTCGGCTACGACCTCCTGCGCGGGCGACCGACCACGCTTACCGAGACCGTGCGCGCCTGCGTGCTCGACCCCGACGTGATCGCCTGTAGCGCGCTCGGGGCGTGTCTCACGACGCTGCTGGACTGGTTCGCCGGAGGGACGGTGGCCGACCCTCTCGGCCTCCCCTACCTCTTCTACGGTCCGCCCCTGCTGGTGCACGCGGTGGTGGTCGAGGATCGTGCCCTGCGCGACGCCGCCGGCCGAGCCCGCTCGCTGGCCTCGGGCCACGTCCTTAGAGCCCTCGGTTACCTGCTCACCTTCGTGCTCACAATCGGCATCGTGCTCGACCTCTACACCGGTGCCGCGGTGCGCAGCGCCGCGGTGCTGCCCGATGCCGGTGCGCTGCTGTTGATCGGTGTGGGCCGCGGTGTGCTCGAGGGACTGATGCTCCCGGTGCTCGCATCGGCGATGCTGCTGTTGTTCCTCGATCTGCGGGCCCGTGCCGGCGGGCGCAGGACAAGCAGCGCGCGTCCGGGGACGGCTTCGGGCCGCGGCGCCCCGGCACGCAGGGCGAGGCCGCGCCGCAGGTCCTAGACG
>CADDZG010000182.1 GCA_902812355.1 Actinomycetota bacterium
GGGCCACGACCGCGGCCGCGTCCGGCTGCCGCGCTGCACCTTCGGTCGGCTACCGCCCCCCGCCGCCCGACGACGACATCGTGGTGACAGTGGCCGGGCTCGGCAGCCACACCCGCGGCGGGGTCTCGGGCAGCGCCTTCGCCGCACCGCGCGCGCTCGGCTACCGCCCCGGGGACGTGTACCGCTTCTCCTACGCCGGCACGAGGGGTCCGCGCCTGCACCGGCCCTACGAAGCGCGTGCCACCTACGGCGACATCAGGGCCGCGGCGCGGGGGCTCGCACGTTTGCTCGAGGCGATTCATCGCCGTCACCCGGGACGCGACGTGGATCTCGTCGCGCACTCGCTCGGGGGCCTCGTTGCCCGCACCTTCCTCGAGCTCTACGCCGGGCCCTTCAGCGCACGCCTGCCCCACGTCGACCACGTCGTGACCTTCTCGACCCCCCACGGCGGTGCCCCGCTGGCCGGAGACGTGCCGGGCATGGACCGTTCGTGGCTCGGCCTCGCGCTCGACGCCGGCCTGTCGGCGTGGTCGCGCCTCGGGGGGCCGGTGCCCGACCCGTGGTCCCGCGCGGTGTCCCAGCTGGCGCCCGGTTCGCCCTTGCTGCGGACGCTGGCGGCCCACGACGTCGTCTACGGAACCCAGGTGCTGGCCCTGGCGATGCCCAGCGACGCGGTCGTACCCGCGGACCGCGCCCTGTGGCCGCACCACTACTCGCGCGTCGTCGGCCCCCGGCTCGGGCTCGACGCGCACTCCGCCATCGTCGCCTCCGAGCAGGCACGCCGCCTCGCCTACGCGTTCCTGCGTGACGCCCCGCCCGCCTGTCCGGGCGGCTGGGACGCGCTCGGGCCGTGGATCGGGCGGGCGATCGGGGCGGGGGAACGTCTGCTGCCGGCGGTGGCCGGCGCGCTAGGTCGCTGAGCCCTTCCCCGTGTCTCACCCCTTGCCCACATCGTCCCCACAGCCGTGGTGTACGCAGGGCTCTGAGATCTCTCGGGTGGTCCACTGCGCCCACCACGACGACACGCGCTGCTGCGGCATGCAGTCTCACCTCCAGGTGACCGGACGGCCACGGCCTCGCCAGGTGACAGTCGGGGTGGTCGGAGCTTCGGGGCACGCCGCGCCGGCGGGAGCGCGCTAAGAGATCGTCCGCGACACAGGCCATTCCGCGGGGAACCGCGCTCGTCGCAGACCAGCCCACCCGGCACATCTGAGGCAGCCCCACCGCGGGCCAGGCGCACCACCCACCGGAGCCACGCTCGGTCGAGCACGACGCGGACGGAGATAAGGTCGCACTATGCAATATTTTCTCTATGCCTGAAGAACAGCCCGTGGAAGCGAGGCCGGTGGTCGATGCTGTGCTCCATGCCAGCCGTGCCCTGGTGGCCGTGGCCGCGCGCTCGCTGGCCTCGGTTGCCGACGAGGTCACCCTTCCCCAGTACCGGGCCTTGGTGGTGCTGGCCGGGCGGGGGCCGTGCAGCCTGGCCGAGCTGGCTGGCTTGCTGGATGTGAGCCCCTCCACCGCTACCCGGATGTCGGACCGCCTCGTCGCCAAGGGTCTCGTCCGCCGCCGCACGTCCAGTCGGGACCGCCGCCAGGTGCGGCTGGCACTGACCGAGGCCGGGCGAGCCTTGGTGGCCAACGTGACCGCCCTGCGCCGCCAGGACATCTCCCGGATCGTCGACGCCGTCCCCGCCGGACGCCGTCACCAGCTGGTCGAATCGTTGACCGCCTTCGCGGAGGCGGCCGGTGAAGCCGCCGACAGGGACTGGGCCGCTGGATGGGAGCTGTGACCTCCGGAGGCGAGCCCGGCCATGACACTGCGAAGTCGCTCCCCGCCATCTTCCTGGCTACGACCCGAACCCTGCTTCGCGCGCTCGGTGCCGGCTGGTCGCGATTGCTCGACGCGACCCTGTTCACGAGCAGAACCCGGCTGCGGGCGCTGGCAACCGGCGTGTCGCAGTGGCTGCGCGCGGCCGGCTACTTGCGCAAATGGCTCGTGCTGGGTGTGGCGCTTGGGTGCATCGCCGGGCTTGGCGCGGTGGCCTTCTACCAGGCGCTGCGGCTCGGCACTCAACTATTCTTGACGGACCTGGCCGGCTACCAGGTGCCGACGCCCGCCGGTGAGGGCTTTCTGGCCGGCTCCTCTCACTTTGCCCGGCCGTGGCTGCTGCCGCTGGTCGTGGGCCTCGGCGGCCTCCTCTCGGGGTTGCTCGTGTTCACCCTCGCCCCCGAAGCCGAAGGGCACGGAACCGACGCCGCCATCGAGACCGTCCACGACAACCCGCGGGGCGTGCGGACCATTACCGTGGCGGTCAAGTTCATAGCCTCCGCGTTGACAATCGGATCGGGCGGCTCCGGCGGCCGGGAGGGGCCGACGGCACAGATCAGCGCCGGATTCGGCTCGTTCCTCGCCCGCACGCTGGACCTGTCGCCTTCTGACGGCCGGATCGCGGTGGCCGTCGGCATCGGCTCCGGGATCGGGGCGATCTTCGGCGCCCCGCTCGGAGGAGCGCTGCTTTCCGCGGAGATCCTCTACCGGGACGACATAGAGGTCGAGGCGATCATCCCGTCGGTCATCGCCTCGGTCATCGGCTACACGGTCTTCGCGGCGTTCATGGGGTTCGGCCCCCTGTTCGGCTACGCCGCCCCCGGCTACCACTTCTCCCAGCCCCTGCAGCTGGGCTGGTACGCGCTCATCGGCGTCGTGGGCGGCTTCATCGGCCTGGCCTACGCCAGGGGCTTCTATGGCATCGCCAGCGCGATCGGGCGGGTGCCGATCCCTCGCTTCTGTCGCCCGGCCATGGGCGGGCTCATCGTCGGGGCCATGGGCCTGGCCATCCCCGAAGTCCTCGGGACCGGCTACGGATGGGTCCAAATGGGCCTCGGCCCGCAGCTGCTGTCCCTCCCGCTGTGGCTGGTGCTCGTCCTGCCCTTCGCCAAGATCGTCGCCACCTCCCTGTCGATCGGCTCGGGCGGCTCGGGGGGCATCTTTGGGCCAGGCATGGTCATCGGGGCGTTCAGCGGCCTGGCCGTGTGGCGGCTCCTCGAACCGATCGCCCCGGCGATTCCGCACACGCCCGCGCCGTTCGTGATCGTGGGGATGATGGCCACCTTCGGCGGCATCGCCCGGGCACCGCTCGCCATCATGTTGATGGTCACCGAGATGACCGGCTCGCTCGCCGCGCTAGCCCCGGCGATGATCGCGGTCGGCCTCGCCACCCTCATCGTCCGCCGAGCCGACGACACCATCTACCGAGCCCAGCTGCGCAACCGGGCCGAGTCGGCGGCCCACCGCCTGCAGGCCCGGATGCCGCTCCTGGGGTCGCTGCCGGTCGCAGAGTTCATGGCGACGCCAAAGGTGATCCTTTCGGCACGCGACCGAAGCGGCGCAGCTGCCGACCAGTTGGTCCGGGAGCGCCTTCCCGGGGCGCCGGTCGTCGACGAACGCCGTGCCTTCGTCGGTTCGGTCACGGCGGCCCGTCTGTTGGAGGTCGCCGGGGCCGACCCCGACGCTGAGTTGGGCCGGGAGGCCGATCCGACCACGCCGACCGTCGCCGCCACGGCCAACCTCGACGTCGCCCTCGAAGCCCTCATCAATGCCAAATCCAACTGGGTCCCCGTGCTCGACGACGCCCGTCGGGTGGTCGGCATCGTCACCACCTCTGCGCTGGTGCGTGGCTACCGGGCCGGGCTGCAAAGGAACCTCCGCCAGATCTCCCAGGTCAGCCGAGATGTCGCCGTGGTCGACGCCACCGTCGCCGAGGGCTCCCCCCTCGCTGGCCGAAGCCTCGCCGACGCCCGTCTGCCCGTCGGCACCCTGGTGATGACCCTCCAGCGCGGCACCGAGCAGCTGTTGCCTCGCGGCGACACCGTTCTGCACCCGGGTGACCGGGTCGGCATCCTCACCCGCCGAGCCGACGAGCACCGCGTCCAGGGGCTGCTCGCCGGCTGCGACACCCCCGATGAGCCCGACCAGAACCGCCGCTCGCCGCTCCTGTAGCCAACCACGTCCGTAGCGGACGCCGAGCGGGTTGCCCGCGCAACGGCGGAGCCGACGCTATCGGTCCAGGGCCTGGGCGACCGGTGCCTCCGATCCGACGCAGCGGAATGCCGAGACCACCGGGCGGGTTTCGGGTTCATCTCGACCGAGCCGGCACCCTGCGCTGCGCGGGTGCGTACTGCGCAGCGGCTACGAGGATGCCTCGTTGTCCTTTGTGAGGGAGAGCTCCCGGTGCACGCCCCCACAGGGGATCTGGACGGTACCCCCTACGAGCCGGACCCCGACCGTCTGGCATCGATAGCGGTTGCCGACCCGGTAGCCGGTGCCGGCGAAGCTGACCGATCCGTGAGGGTCGACGAGGCGCAGGACCTCCCTTGGTGGGGTCCTTAGGGCGGCGAGCATGCAGGGGGCGCCGATCATCCTGTCGTCGTCGTCGATCAGGTGACGCCGGGCATGGGTCGCAATCACGACGCCGTTCTTGGGAGATGTGCAGCAACCCATGTGCAGAGTCGAGCCCGGGAAGGGGAGCCCCGGAAACGCGGGAAGGGGAGTCCCGGAAAAAAGAGGCCCCCTCCGTCGGGGGGATGGGCGGGAGGACGG
>CADDZG010000183.1 GCA_902812355.1 Actinomycetota bacterium
GTCGTGGGGGACGCGGCGCCGCCGGCCTCGGGAGGTGCCGCACACGGCCGGTGGCCCCTCACCGTCCGGATGGGGGCCGGGTGACGGTGCGCCGGCGCGTGGGGCTGCTCGTCGGCGCCGGGGATCTGCGTTCGCCCTCCGGAGGTGCTCCGCTGCGCACGCTCGAGATGGGTGAGGGCCACCCGATCCTGCTCCTGCACGGCTTCGGCATGGACCCCATGGCATACGCGGGCGTGGCGCGTCTCCTTGCCGGACGCGCCCGGGTCCTGATCCCCGCGATCTTCGCCCTGCCGATGCGCTGGACCTTCGATCACGCGCTGGCGTGCCTGCAGGCCACCCTCGACGTACGCGGCCTCGACCGGGTCACGCTGCTCAGCCATTCCTTCGGCGGCAGCCTCGCCCTCGGTCTCGCCGCCCGCCAACCACAACGGGTGGTCGAGGCGGTGTTCGCCGACACCCTGGGACTGTCGCGCGAGTGGGTGCTGGCTCGGCGGGCGCTGCGACCGGCGACGTTCGCCCGCCTCGCCACCCCCCGGGCGGCGATCGCCTTCCTGCGCACCTGCGCGCGTCACCCGCTGCAGCTGTCGCGCGCCGGCTGGTGGGGCTTCGTGAGCGATCGCCGCGCCGAGGTCCGGGCGGTCGCCGCCGAGGGCATCCCCTGCCACGTCCTGTGGGCGGCCCGGGACACCCTGCTGTCGCGTGCCGACGGCCGTGCCTTCGCCCAAGAGCTGGGGGCGACCTTCACCGTCGCCGGCACCGGCGGAACGGACGAACCGCTCGATCACGACTGGATGTTCCGCCACCCCCGCCTCTTCGTCGAGCACCTCGAGCGCCTCGGGCTGCAGGCTCTGACCGCCGGATAGAGCGCAGGAGCGCCGCCGGCGGCGGGAGGCCGCCGGGGACACCGGCGGTAAAGGCGGCCGCCGCTCTGCCGATAGGAACCCCGACACCTCACGCCGGAGGTGTCCGAAAGGGAGGCAGTCTTGCGCTTTCGCCCGGGCGTCGGAGTCAGGTTCGGGGTCTACGCCGCGGTGTGCATGCTGGCGCTGGGAGGTCTTCTCGCCCGCCAGGTCACCGCGAGCATCGACCATCGCGCCCTGCGGTCGGCCCGGCAGACCGCGGTCCTGGTAGAGCGGGTGGCAATCGCCCCCTTGCTGAGCTCGGATGGCCTGCGCCGGGGGCACCTGACCGCCGCCCAGAGGGCACGTCTCGACGCCCTGGTGCGGCCCCAGCTCGCCGCCGGGCGGGTGAGCCAGGTCAACCTCTACTCGCTCGACGGCACGGTGCTGTACTCGACCGACCGGGCCACCCGCGGCCGGCAGGAGCGCTCGGACTTGTTCGAGCAAGCCGTGAGCAGCGGGCAGGTGCGCTCCGCCGTCGGGACCGAGGAATCCGATCGTGACGGGGCCCGGCAGCTCGAGGTCTACGTGCCCATCCTGCGCCACGGCCTGACCCAGGGGATCTTCGAGATCTACCTCCCTTACGCGCCGCTGGCGGCGGCGATCCACTCGGACCTGCTGCGCATGTACCTCACGATCTTCGGCGGCCTCGCCGTCCTCTACCTCGTCCTCTACCGCATCGTGTCGCTGACCTCCAAGGCGATCCGGCGTCAGGCCGAGGAGAAGGAACACCAAGCGCTGCACGACGGCCTCACCGGGCTCGCCAACCGCACCCTGTTCGCCGACCGGGTCGCGCACGCGCTCGCCCGCGGCGGCCGCACGCAGGAGACCGTGGCGGTGCTGTTCATCGATCTCGACGATTTCAAGAACATCAACGACTCCCTCGGTCACGGCGCCGGGGATGCGGTTCTGGGCACGATCGCCGAGCGCCTCGAGAGGATCCTGCGGGCTCACGACACCGTCGCCCGGCTCGGGGGCGACGAGTTCGGGGTGCTGATCGACCCGGTCGGATCGCACGACGACGTGGTCGGCCTCACCGCCCGGGTGCAGCACGAGATGCGCAAGCCGATCACGCTGCACGACCGCACGGTGAGGGTGTCGAGCAGCGTGGGCATCGCCTTCGGGGACGAAGTGGAGAGTGCGGAGGAGCTGTTGCGCAACGCCGACCTGGCCATGTACCAGGCCAAGCGGGAGGGCCGTGACCGCCACGCCTTCTTCGCCGCCGAGATGCACTCCGCCGCGATGGCCGGCCTGGCGATCCGGTCTGAGATCGAAGAGGCCCTGCAGCGCGGCGACTTCGTGCTCCACTACCAGCCGATCGTGGACGTGCCCAGCGGACGCATCACCTCCTTCGAGGCGCTGGTGCGGTGGCGGCACCCCGAGCGCGGTCTCGTGCCCCCCGGCGAGTTCGTCTCGGTGTGCGAGTCCAGCGGCCTGATCGTCGAGCTCGGCCGCATGGTGATCGATATGGCGGTGAGGCAGCTGGCTGCCTGGCGCCGGGACCTGCCCGAGCGCGGCGACCTCATGCTGTCGGTCAACGTGTCCGCGCGGGAGCTCCTGGAAGCCGACTTCCCGCCGTTCGTGGAATCGACCCTCGCCCATCACGGGGTCCCGAGCTCGTCGTTCGGCCTCGAGATCACCGAGACCGCGCTGATGGAGAGCAGCCCCGTGGTGCTGGACTCCCTCGAGCGCCTGCGGCGGGCCGGGATCAAGGTGTCGATCGACGACTTCGGTACCGGCTACGCGTCCTTCGGCTACCTCGCCCGCTTCGGGGTCGATGCGATCAAGATCGACCGCAGCTTCATCGCCCGGGTCGACACCGGCGGCAGCGAGGAGGCGATCGTGTCGGCGATCGCCAAGCTCGGCGACGGGCTCCGCCTGGAGACGGTGGCCGAGGGAGTGGAGCGCCACCGCCAGCTCGACGCCCTGGCGCACATAGGCTGTCGTTTCGCCCAGGGCTACCTGCTGTCGCGCCCGGTCGACGCCGACGCCGCCACGGCCCTCCTGCGCAACGCAGAGCACGCCCCTCTCGGCGGCCTCCTGAGCGCCTGAGCCGGCGGCCCGGGCGCTGCGCGGCCCCCTGTAAGGGCCGCGCCGGCTTGGGTAAGCTGCCTGGGTGGGGCTCGGCCGGTCATCCAAGGAGGGATCCCCGTGATCGATATCGCTCAGCTCCTCGGTGACGAGGCGGAATCTCTGCTCGAACACGAGTGCAAGACGGTACCCAAGGAGGACCTCTACCTGCCCGGCCCGGACTTCGTCGACAGGGTCGTGGCCGACACCGACCGCAGCCCGGCGGTGCTGCGTAACCTCCAGGCGCTGTTCGACCACGGCAGGCTCGGGGGCACCGGCTACCTGTCGATCCTGCCGGTCGACCAGGGCATCGAGCACTCCGGCGCGGCGTCCTTCGCGCCCAACCCGCGCTACTTCGATCCCAAGGCGATCGTCGAGCTGGCGATCGAGGGCGGTTGCAACGCCGTGGCCACGACGGTGGGCGTGCTGGGAGCGGTATCACGCCGTTACGCGCACCGCATACCGTTCATCGTGAAGCTCAACCACAACGAGCTGCTCACCTACCCCAACCGTTACGACCAGGTGATGTTCGGTTCGGTGAGCCAGGCGTTCGAGCTCGGGGCCGTCGGCGTCGGGGCCACGATCTATTTCGGCTCCGAGGAATCGATGCGCCAGCTCCAAGAGGTCCGGGAGGCCTTCGAGCAGGCCCACGAGCTCGGCATGTTCACGGTGCTGTGGTGTTACCTGCGCAACAGCGCGTTCAAGGTCGGGGGCACCGACTACCACACCGCCGCGGACCTCACCGGGCAGGCCAACCACATGGGCGTGACGATCGAGGCCGACATCGTCAAGCAGAAGCAGCCCGAGACCAACGGCGGCTACAACGCGCTCGAGGGCTTCGGCAAGACCAGCAAGCTGGTCTACGAGCAGCTGACGACCGATCACCCGATCGACCTCACCCGCTGGCAGGTGGTCAACTGCTACATGGGCAGGGTCGGCCTGATCAACTCGGGCGGGGAGTCCAAGGGTGAATCCGACCTCGCTCAGGCGGTGCGCACCGCGGTGATCAACAAGCGCGCCGGCGGCACCGGGCTGATCTCGGGCCGCAAGGCCTTCCAGCGCCCCACGAGCGAGGGCATCGAGCTCCTGCACGCGATTCAGGACGTCTACCTGTCCGACGAAGTGACCGTCGCCTGATCGACCCCTGAGGCCTCACAGGGCCGCAGCGGCCACCCGCTCCCAGGCGTCCCACTCGATCGTGTCGAGGTCGCGCACGAGCAGCTGGAGGCAGACGTGGTCGGCCCCCGCCTCGTGGTGGGCCGCGACCCGCTCGGCGATTGCCTCGGGCCCCCCCCAGGCGACGAGCGCGTCGACCAATCGGTCCGAGCCCCCGTCGCGCACGTCGTCGCCGCCGAAGCCGAAGCGTTCGAGGTTGCGGACGTAGTTGGGCAGGCGCAGGTAGGAGGTCGTGTGTCTGCGGGCGAGCTCCCGGGCTCGCTGCGCGTCGTCGTCCAGCACCACCGCCTGTTCCACCGCCAGCAGGGGGCCGTCGCCCAGCACCCGGCGCGCCGCGGCCGTGTGCTCGACCGGCACGAAGTAGGGGTGCGCTCCGGCGGCCCGGTCCCGGGCGAGTTCGAGCATGCGGGGGCCGAGCGCGGCGAGGACGCGTTC
>CADDZG010000184.1 GCA_902812355.1 Actinomycetota bacterium
CCACGGGGGCTCGCTGCGCGCCGCGCTCGAGCTCTCCCGCGGACTGGTCGACGGGCTCCGGCGCATCGCCGTCGTGCCGCGCGCGGCGCTCCCGCTGGCGGCGATCTTCGTGCTGCGCTGCGTCGGAATGTTCGTGGTCGTCGCCGCGATCCTGCTGATCAAGGGTGCGGTCACCGACACCGGCGGACGCCTCGGCGTCAGCGCGTTGGTCCTCACCGCGATCGGGGCCGGCGCGTTCACCGCCACGGTCGCCGCCCCCATCCTGAACCGGCGTCTGCGACGCGGCGGTCTGATCGTCACCGGCTACCTTGTGTCGGGCGCTTCCGTGGCCCTGCTCGGCGGCTTTCGCGACCTCTACGCGCTCACGCTCCTCATGCTCGTGGGCGGCTTCGGAGGCTCCCTCGCCAAGATTGCCACCGATGCTTCGGTGCAGGACGCGCTCCCCGACCGGTTGCGGGGCCGTGCCTTCGCGGTCTACGACATCCTCTACAACCTCGCCAGCGTGGTCGCCGGGGGTGCCATGGTCGTGGTCGCCGGCGTCGGACTCGGGCCTTTGCTGCTGGGCACGGGAGCCGTGACCCTCGTGCTGGCCCCTCCGCTGGCCGCGGCTTTGAGACGGGCGGGGTTATTCTCCGCGGTGCCCCCGGCACCCGCCGCCGCACCCGTGCCCGCCGGGCCGCGCTGAGCGCTCAGCGCGGACGCGGACGCGACGCCAGCAGCAACAGCTCGGGGTGGTCCAGTCCCGGCCGCCTGGCCGCGTAGTCTCCCGGGGCGACCGAGTACACCCCCTCGGGCACGAGACCGCAGCCGAGCGCCAGCAGGCGCAGCTCGCGCGGTGTGTACACGCCGTTCCACAGCTCGGCCGGATGCTCGGCCCCTTGCTCGTCCCGGATCGTGGTGCGCTCGTAGACGATGCCGGCCGCCGGATCGAAGCGGGCCTCGGCGCGCGCGTGCGCGAGCTCGAAGTACGCGCTGAAGGCCGTCACGGCGACCCGCCCACCGGGCCGCGCCGCCTCGGCGATGCGCCGCAGCACCAAGGGGTCGTCGTCGCCCATCAGCCCGAAGGCTCCCTGGCACAGCGACAGCACCGCATCGAACTCCCCGTCGAAGGGCATCGTGCGCGCGTCGCATTCGAAGAACGACGCGCTCACCTCGGCCGCGCGTGCCTGCTCGGCCGCGACCTCGAGCAGGCGGGGCGAGACGTCGACGCCGGTGACGGCGAAGCCGAGCCGGGCCAGCTCCACCACGTGGCGCCCCGCTCCGCAGCCGACGTCGAGCACCCGGGCCGGCGGCGTCAGCGACAGGACCCGCACGAGGAAGGCGACCTCCTGCCCGGTGCCGCGCGTGAAGTCGTAGCGCAGGTAGGCGCGTCCGAGCACATCGCCGAGCTCCTTGAAGTACGGGGTGCCCGGATGGGCCGGCGCACCGCTCACCCGGGATCACTCCGCAGTCCCCGCCGCCGGGCCCACTCGTCGAGCCGGCGGTACGCCTCCTGCTTGCCTACCAGCCCCTCGGACAGCCGGATCTCGAGGAGGTGCTCGAGAGCCTCGCCGACCAGCGGCCCGGGCTCGATCCCCAGATGCGCCATGACCTCCCGCCCGTCCAGCTCGGGGCGGATGCGGGCGAGCTCTTCCTGCTTCGCCAGCTCCTTGATCCGGGCCTCGAGCTCGTCCATGCGCGCCGCCAGCCGCCGGGCCTTGGCCCGGTCGCGCGTGGTGCAGTCGGCGCGCACCAGCCGGTTCAGCGGCTCCAGCAGGGGGCCGGCATCGCGCACGTAACGCCGCACCGCGGAGTCGCTCCAGCCGAGCCGGTAGGTGTGGAAGCGGTGGTGCAGGCGAATCAGCTCGGACACCGCGTCGACCACGTCGTTGGGATAGCGCAAGGCGCGCAAACGCTCGCGCGCCATCTCCGCCCCGACGACGTCGTGATGGTGGAAGCTCACGCCGTCGGGGCCTATGCGCCGGGTACGCGGCTTGCCGATGTCGTGCAGCAAGGCGGCCAGGCGCAGGACGCGATCCTCGGGGGTGCGCTCGAGCACCGCCAGGGTGTGGGCGAACACGTCTTTGTGACGGTGCACG
This sequence comes from Actinomycetota bacterium, assembly GCA_902812355.1. Classification (GTDB taxonomy): domain Bacteria; phylum Actinomycetota; class CADDZG01; order CADDZG01; family WHSQ01; genus CADDZG01. The sequence goes on from CADDZG010000184.1 coordinate 2,079, forward strand.
GGGTCCTGTTCCAACTTGAGCGCCGAGAGCTCCGGCAGGAACACCTGCGTGACCCCGGCGCGCTCCGCCCACCGCAGGGCACGCCCCGGCCACCGCCCGAGCAGCAGGCGGTCGAGCTCATCGCGGATCCGCTCCGCCGATACCGTCTCCAACGCCGGCGCGAGGCGCTCGATCGAAGCGAGGGTGGCGGCATCGATCTTCATCCCGAGCTGAGACATGAAGCGGAACGCCCGCAGGATCCGCAGCGGATCGTCCGAGAACGAGTCGTCGGGATCGCCGGGCGTGCGGATCACGCCCCGCCTCAAGTCGTCGAGGCCCCCGAAGGGATCCACCGGCTCGCGCTCGGGCAACCGGATCGCCATCGCGTTGATCGTGAAGTCCCTGCGGGAGAGGTCGGTGGTGATATCCGACGCAAACGACACCTCCGGGTGCCGCGACGACGGTTGGTAGCGCTCGGTGCGGAAGGTGGTGATCTCCATCGGGATCCCGTCGACCTCGGCCCCCACCGTGCCGAAACGCTCCCCCTGCAACCACAGGTTCGTCGCCACCGGCCGCAACAGCTCCTTCACCTCTTGCGGCGTCGCATCGGTCGCGAGGTCCACGTCCGCGTGGGCACGGCGCAGCAGGAGGTCGCGCACCGGCCCCCCCACGAGGTAGACCTCATGACCGGCATCGCGGAAGCGCCGGGCGAGCTCGAGCAGGGTCGAACGATCGGACAGCAACTCACTCACCTTCACCGGTGTCCCGCTCATACCGGGCTCACCCTAAAGCGGGGCATCGGCGCCGAGGGGCCGGACCTCCCGGCCGCGCGCGTCAGGAGATGGCTTGCAGGCCGGCCTGCTGCAGCGCGATCTGGAAGTCGTGTGGATTGGTCGCCGCGCGGCGAGCCTCTTCGAGGGTCACCAGGCCCGAGCGGTAGAGCCCCAGCAGGGCCTGGTCGAAGGTCTGCATCCCGTAGAAGCCGGACTCGGCGACGATGTCGTGGATCATGTGGGTCTGATCCTCGTTGAGCACGAGGTCGCGCACCCGCCCGTTCATCACGAGTATCTCCACCGCCGGTACCCTGCCCCGCCCGTCGGCGCGCTCGAGCAGGCGCTGGGACACGATGCCCTTGAGCGAGCCCGCCAGGGACACCCGGATCTGCTTCTGCTGGTGCGGCGGGAAGAAGTCGATCACACGGTTGACGGTCTCGGTGACGTCGGTCGTGTGCAGGGTCGAGATCACGAGGTGACCAGTCTCCGCTGCCTGCAAGGCCGCCTTGACCGTCTCGGCGTCGCGGATCTCGCCGACGAAGATCACGTCGGGGTCCTGACGCATCGCCGCCCGCAGCGCGGCGGCGAAGTCGCGCGTGTCGATGCCGATCTCACGCTGGTTCACGATCGCCATACGGTCGTTGTGCAGGATCTCGATCGGGTCCTCGATCGTGAGGATGTGGCACGCCCTCGTCGAGTTGATGTGGTTGATGATGGCTCCCGTCGTGGTCGTCTTGCCCGACGACGTCGGCCCGGTCACCAGGACGAGCCCGCGCCGCTCCTCGGCGAGACCCTTGACCGCAGGCGGCAGGCCCAGCGACTCTAGGGCGGGGCTGCCGGGCAGGACCCGGCGGCATGCCATGCCCACGCTACCCCGCTGGTGGAAGACGTTGACTCGGAATCGTCCGAGCCCGGGCTCGGGGTGGGCGAAGTCGACTTCGCCGACGGAGCGGAAGCGCTCGAGCAGCGTCTCGTCCATCAGCTCGAGGGCGGCTCGCTCGCAATCCGCGGCGGTCAGCGGCGGGTAGTCCGTCGGGGTGAGGTGTCCGTTAATCCGGATCACCGGCGGGCTCCCGGCCTTCACGTGCAGGTCCGAGCCGTCGGCCTCGACCACGTGGCGCAGGAAATCGTGGATGTCGGGCATCAATGGGGCCTCTCCCTGGATCGGTGTCGCAGGTTCCCTATCGGCAGGTGGAGGGACGCGTTTGAGGCTTCGGCGACCGGCCGCTGCCGTTTCCGCCGCGAGCGCCGCGGGTAATCAAGTCCTACGAACCAAGCATCCCCTCCGGGGGACCGTCGGGCACGCCCACCTGAAGGATCCCCCGGGGCACCGGCAGGAGGGAACGAGATGCAGACCGACGGCGGCAAGATGAGCCGGGCCGAAGCCGGCCGCAAGGGAGGGCGGACGACCAAGCAGCGCTACGGCCACGAGCACTTCGGTCGAATCGGCAAGATCGGCGGCAAGAAGGGCGGCGAGACCACCAAGAAGCGCTACGGCTCGGAGTTCTATCAGCAGATCGGGCGCAAAGGCGGCTCGCGCTGAGCCCGTGGGCGCCCCACGAGCGCCCTCAGCGCCCCCCGCCCTAACGGGGTCCTCTTTACTATCGTGGGCCTCACATGGCTCGGTTCCCACGCGTGCGGGGGCGCCGCCCCCCGCGGCCTCCCCGGGTTGCAATGCGCCTCGGCGCGGCCGGGTTGGCACTCGGCCTCGGCCTGTCGCTCGCCGCGGTCC
>CADDZG010000185.1 GCA_902812355.1 Actinomycetota bacterium
GTCTGGGCCGCCTCCTCGAGCACGTGCTCGAGGAGGCGGCCCAGACGGTTGCGGTCGTCGCCCTCCCGCACCGCACTGCCCGAGGCCGGCGCCGTCCCGAGGACGACGAGGCCTCCTGACGGCCGCGGCCACCGGCCGGCACGGGGGGCCGGGCGAGCCGCCCCTGCGCCACTACGATCCGTAGGTAGGTCGCTTCCCACTCCGAGGAGCCATGGGTACGCCCCACGGCCGTTCTACGGCAGGACTGGATTGGCTGACCGGACGGCTGCCCGCCGCGGTCGCCGTGGCGGCGTTGCTTCTCGGCGTGGTCGATCTCGCCAGCGGGCTCACACCCGAGGAGACCTCACGGCTGCGCGCCGTCACCGAGGTGGTGCCGCTTCAGGTGGCACACGCGGCGAGCGGCGCGGTGGTGGTCGCCGGCATCCTGTTGCTGCTGCTCGCTCACGGCCTGCGGCGGCGCAAGCGACGGGCATGGGTGGCGGCGGTGCTGGTGCTCGCGGCGAGCGCGGCGCTCAACCTCGTCAAGGGCCTCGACGTGGAGGAAGCGGTCGCCGACGCCGTGTTGCTCGGCGTGCTGCTGGCCAGGAGCGGTGAGTTCTACGCCGCCGCCGACCCGGCCTCCCGGTGGCGGGCCCCCGCCTTCGCGCTCGGGATGACCGCGGTGTCGGTCGGCTGCGGGTTGCTCCTGCTGACGATCCGCTCGAACGACCTCGTCGGGCACCCATCGCTGGCGGCACAGACCCAAGCGGTGCTGGCAGGTCTCGTGGGGCTGACCGGCCCCATCCGCTTCCGGGGGCATGCCCCCGCCGACCTCGCCGGCGACGTCTTCGGTGCGCTCGGTGCCCTGGTAGCGGTCGGCAGCGCGTATCTGGCGCTGCGGCCGGCGCGGCCGCCCGCGCGGCTGGCGCCGCACGAGGAGCAGCGCGTGCGCAAGCTGCTCGCCCGCCACGGCTTCCGGGACTCTCTCGGGTACTTCGCCCTACGGCGGGACCGGGCGGTGGTGTTCTCCCCCACCGGCAAGGCGGCGGTGTCCTACCGGGTGGTCTCGGGCGTGATGCTCGCCGCCGGCGACCCGATCGGCCACCCGGAGGCGTGGCCCGGCGCGATCCACGCCTTCCTCGCGGAGGCGCGCCGGCACGCCTGGGTGCCGGCGGTGATCGGCTGCAGCGGGTGTGCAGCATGGGTGTGGTTGCACGAGGCCGGGTTGCACGCGCTCGAGCTCGGCGACGAGGCGGTCGTGGACACCGGGGACTTCCGCCTCCAGGGCCGGGCGATGCGCAACGTCCGCCAGATGGCCACGCGTGCGGCCCGAGCCGGCTACTCGGTGTCGGTGCGCCGGTTCGCCGAGCTCGACCCCGAGGAGGTGGCGACGATCCGCCGGCAGGCGGCCGCATGGCGAGGGGCGGAGGTGGAACGCGGCTTCTCCATGGCGCTCGGGCGTTTCGGCGATCCGGCAGACGGTGACTGCGTGATTGCCACCGCCCACCGTGAGGGGCGGCTGGCCGCCGTCCAGCACTTCGTGCCGTGGGGGCGCGATGGGCTGTCCCTGGATCTGATGCGGCGCGATCGGGCGGCGGACCCGGGGCTCAACGAGCTGCTGATCGTCGGCGTGCTCCAGGCGGCGCCGCAGCTCGGGGTGCGGAGGGTGTCGCTCAACTTTGCGGCCTTCCGCTCCGCCCTCGAGCGCGGCGGCCGGCCCGGAGCGGGGCCGCTGCTGCGCACCTGGCGGCGTCTGCTGCTGATCGCGTCGCGCTGGTTTCAGATCGAGTCGCTGTACCGTTTCAACGCCAAGTTCTGCCCGATGTGGGCCCCCCGCTACCTGTGCTATCCGACCGTCCCAGCGCTGCCGCGCGTGGCGCTCGCGGCGCTGCAAGCGGAGGCGCTGCTCGTCGGCCCGGCCCGGTGGCTGGCCGCCCGCCGTGCCGCCGGCGAGCGGTTGGGCTTGGCCACCCCCGGATGGGTGGACCGCTGGGTGGCCCCGGCATACCTCGGGGCGGCGGCACTGCTGCTGCCGTGGATCGTCTACCTCGGCGCGGCGTTGCCGGATCGCACGACCAGCGCGCACTGGGGCGTCGCGTGGGTCGGGTTCGACGTCATGGAGGCGGCGGCGCTGGCCTTGACCGGCTGGTGCGCGCTGCGCCGCTTCGCGTGGTTGGAGGGGGCGGCGAGCGCGACCGCCACCCTGTTGGTGGTCGACGCGTGGTTCGACGTCACCACTGCGACCGGGAGCGAGCGGCTCCTCGCCATCCTGCTGGCGGTCCTGGTCGAGCTGCCGACGGCCGCGCTGTCGCTGTGGATCGCCCACCGTACCGAGCAGCAGCTCGAGCGCTGAGCCGTCCCGGACGGCGGACCCACTAACCGTGGAGGAAGCGCTGGATGCCCGCGGCGATGCCGCGCGCCACCACGGCACGGCCGTGCGGGGATGCGGCGATCGCCGCCTCGGGGGGATCGGTGAGGAACAGCGGCTCGGTGAGCGCGCCGGGCATCGTGCTCGGCCGCTCGTTGAAGCCGGGAGCACGGGGGCCGAGCAGGAAGAGGTGCCCGTAGGCGCGGGCCGCCGCGGTCACGGCTCCCCCGGCGCCGCGGTCGTCGGGCACCACGCCGCGGTCCGGGATCGCGCTCCAACCGGCCCGCCGGTAAGAGGCCACGAGGCCCGCCTGGACATCGGCGGCGAGGCGCCGGTTGGCGGCGGCGAAGGAGCGGTCGGGGTCGTAGTAGGTGGTGGCTCCGCCGGCTGCGGGGTCGGTCGCGGAGTCGTAGTGGATCGACACGAAGGCATCGGCCCCCGACACGTGAGCGCACGCGAGCCGCGCCCTCAGGTCCCGGCGCACCCCGGCCACCGTGTAGACGCTGCCGGAGACGTCGGCGGGCGGGATGCGCGCCACGGTCCCCTCGTCGGTGCGCGTCATCACCACCCGGTAACCGGCCGATCGCAGGCGGGCCGCGACCCGGCGGGCGGTGTCCAGCGCCGCATCGCGCTCGAGCACGGTGGTGCCGCCCGGGGTCGTGCCGTGGGTCCCCTGATCGAGTCCCCCGTGGCCGGCGTCGAGGAGCACCGTGTCGCCGTTGGCTGTACCCGTGGGGGGATAGCCGCGGCAGGCGTCGGGGCGGAAGAGCGCCCGGTTCCCGAGGAGCTGGGGTCGGTTCGACGCGGTCGCGTGCGCCAGGGCGGCGGCGAATGCCCCGGCCACGACCACGGCGGCCAGCGCCTTGACGGCAGTGGTGCGTCTCAGGCCGGCGGGGCCTCCGGTGCGGTCGGCAGCACCTTCAGGGCCGCCTCGATCCCCTCCAAGACGCGGTCGACCATCTCGTCGGTCGCGGTGCGGCCCATGAGGCCGATGCGGATCGCCCGGCCCATCGTCGGGGCGAGCCCGCCCGAGATCATGATGTTGCACTCCTGGGCCAGGTAGCGCTGCAGCGCCGCGGGGCGGTCCGACCACATCGCCACTACGAGGTTGGCGGCATGGCCGTCCGGCGCGACGGGCGCCAGGCCGAGTTCGCACAGCCCGGCGCGCAGGCGGGCGGCGAGGCGCGCCCGGCGTGCCACCCATGCATCGATACCCTGCTCGAGGATGCGCCGCAGGCTCGAGCACAGGGCCAGGGTGAGGTTGCTCGGCATCGTCACCGGACTCGGGTGCCACGACCCCCACTCGTCCCGGTAGAAGTCCCAGCGACGCGTATCCAGGTACCACGAGCCCACCGGGGCGCTGCGCTCGGCCACGCGCTGCTTGCCCTCGGGCGACAAGGCGAGGATCCCGAAGCCGGGCGGCGCGTCGAGGCCCTTCTGGCTCGCCGTGGCGACCCCGTGCAGACCCATGGCATCGACCTCGACACGTTCCCCGCCGACCGACGCGATGCCGTCGACGAAGCACGCCAGCCCGCGCCGCCGGCACATCGCGGCCACGTCCTCGATCGGGTGGCGGATCCCGGTGGCGGTCTCGACGTGGACCGAGAGCACGCCGGCGGCGCCGGACGCCGCCTCCTCGAGCGCGCCGACGTCCACGACCTCACCGACCGGGACCGGCACCCTCGTCACCTCGAGCCCGTGCGCCTCGGCCACCTCGGCGAGGCGGTTGCCGAAGAAGCCGGTGTCGGCGACCACCACGCGCTGCCCGGGCTCAAAGAGGCTGCCGATGCCGGCGTCCAGACAGGTGGTCCCGGTGCCCGGCATCAAATAGGGGGGCTCGGATGCCCCCATCACCCGGCCCAGCGCCTCGAGCGTGTCCCCGTGCAGCTGCACCCACAAATCCCCGTAATGCGCGATCACCTGCCGGCCCAGGGCTTCGAGGTCCTCTTCGTGAAGCTCGCCCGGGCCTGCGATCATCAGCTCGGGCGTGTCAGGCAGCTTGCGTGGGTCGATCACCCGTCACCCTCCTACGTGCGCCGTTGCACCCCGGCCTGAGCCGGCCCTCAACCACCAGCCTAAAGGGCCCGCCGCGGTTGCACCCCGGGGGCGGTCCGGCCCCAGGTCCCGGCTACCTATCATGCGGCAGGGGCCGGACCGCCCCCGGGGTGCAACCGCGGCGGGCCCTTTAGGCTGGTGGTTGAG
>CADDZG010000186.1 GCA_902812355.1 Actinomycetota bacterium
GTGCGGAGGTCAGGGCCGGAGCCGCCTACCCGGACGCCCTGACCGCGGCCCATGCCGCGCCTTTGGGCCGGCGCGTGGGCGCCGCCGCGGCACTGGTGGCGGGGATCATGGCCCGCCTGCGCGGATCCGACGGATGCCCGTGGGACGCCCGCCAGACCCACGAGTCGTTGCGCCCGCACCTGCTCGAAGAGACCTACGAGGTGCTTGAGGCCATCGACGCAGGGCTCGTGGGGGCCGAGCTCGAAGAGGAGCTGGGCGATCTGCTGCTGCAGGTCGCGTTCCACAGCGAGCTCGCCGAGGAGGAGGGACGCTTCGACCTCGCTTCGGTCGCCACCGGACTCGCGGCCAAGCTCGTGCGCCGACATCCGCATGTCTTCGGCGACGTCGAGGTCTCCGGCCCCGACGAGGTCGTCGCCAACTGGGAGAGCCTCAAGCGGCGCGAGAAGCAGCGCTCCGGCCCCTTTGCCGACATCCCGGCCGGGCTGCCGGCTCTAGCGCGCGCTCACAAGGTGCAGAAGCGCGCCGCATCGCAGGGCTTCGCGCCGGACGCGGACACGGCGCGCCGCAGGCTCGTCGACGCGCTCGATGCCGGCGGCTCCGAGGGCCTCGGCGACGCGCTCTTCTGGCTCGTCGCTCTGGCCCGCGCCGAGGGTGTCGATCCCGAGGGTGCCCTGCGCGGCGCGATCGACCGCTTCGTGGCGGGGGTTGCCCCTCCGTTGCGCTGAGCGCGCCGGGCTCGGCGGGCATCCGGGCGCGCCCTCGCGTGCGTATCCAGGCAGTGGACATCGCGCTGCCTCTGGGTTTCCGGTTCCGTGGGTACGATGCCGTTGTCGTGCAGACGCCCCGGGACGAACAGCGCTACCCCGACGACATCCTGCTGGAGAGGATGTCGGCCGGGGACGAGTCGGCGTTGAGGGCATTGGTGGAGCGCTACGGGCCGTTGGTGTTCGGGGTGACACGCCGGGTGCTGGTGGACGCCGCGCTCGCCGAGGAGATCGCGCAGGACACCTTCCTCACGCTATGGCGGAAGCCCGAGATGTTCGATGCGCGGCGCTCCAGCCTCGCCTCGTTCCTCGCCCTCGTGGCGCGCAACAAGGCGGTGGACGCGGTGCGCAAGGAGGAGTCCAGGCGGCGGACGCGCCAGCGTGCCGCAGCCGAGGCCGCGGTGACCGTCGCGGCGGAGGAACCTATCGACGATGTCGTGGAACGGCGCGTCCTCGTGGACGCTTTGAACCGGCTGCCCGAGGGCCAGCGCGAGGCGCTGATGCTCGCCTACTTCGGGGGCCGGACCTATCGGGAGGTAGCGGAGGAGCTCGGCATCCCCGAGGGCACCGTCAAGTCCCGTATGAGGGAGGGACTCGCCCGGCTGCGGGAGGCTCTCACCGCCCAGCGGAGGCGTTGATGGAACACGAAGACGTCAAGCAGTTGCTGGGCGCCTACGCGTTGGGCGCCGTCGATTCAGACGAGGCGCACGAGATCGAGGTGCATCTGCGCTGCTGCGAGGAGTGCCGCAGCGAGGCCCTGGAGCTCGGCGAGGCGGCGTCGGGGCTGGCCCTCGGCGCTCCGCTGCAGGACTTGCCGCCGGGGTTCGCAGAGCGCGTCGTGCAGCGGGCCGCAGCCGAGCCGCGCCGGCAGGAGAACGCCGTCGTGCGTGAGTTCCCGGCGGCCAGGGCTCCGATCGAGATCCGATCCCGCGACCGCGCGCGCCGCTTGAAGCTGGCGTTGGGTGCTGGTATCGCCGCGTGCCTGGTGGCGATCGCCGCGCTGTCCGTGGCGCTGGTGTCGACGAGCGATCGTCTGGCGCGGGAACAGGCTGCGGTCGAGGCCCTGCTGCGCTCCGGTCGCGGCTACAGGCTCACCGGCGTGTCCGGGGCGGTGGCACAGGTCGTAGCGCGCGATGGGCGTGGCGTGCTCGTGGTCGACGGGCTCGGAGCTCCTCCCGCCGGCAAGACCTACCAGCTGTGGCTGATCGACAACGGCCGCATGGTCGACAGCGGCCTGACCTTCGCCACCCAGGGAGGTGTGGCTCTGGCGTCCGTGCCTCACCGGGTCAAGGGCTACGACGGCGCCGCGATCAGCGTCGAGCCGGCCGGAGGCTCCAGGCAGCCGACCTCCAAGCCGATCCTGATCTCATCGCACTGAGCGCCCGCCCCGAAGCGGGCGGCCACGGGTTCAGCGGTGGATCACCACCGGTGTGCCCAGCGGCAAGAGGTGGGCGAGGCGGGTGATCACCCGGTTGCTCACCCGGATGCACCCGTGGCTCACGTCGGTGCCGAGCCCCGAAGGGTCGTTGGTACCGTGCAGACCGATCTCGCCGTCGCCCCCGGCAAAGCTCGTCAGCACGTTGGAGTACGCCGACAGCCCGAAGGCGTAGCGCCCGAACACGCTCTGGGTCTCGGACGGGCGCAGCAAGTAGGTGATGAAGTAGCGACCGCCGGGGGTGGGGGTCACGGCACGCCCGACCCCTACCGGGGCGCGCAACACGAGGTGGTGTCCCGTATGCACGGTCAGCCGGTGCCGGCGCAGATAGACGTCGACGCGCAGGTCGGTGCTCGACAGCGACACGCCGGAGGCCTTGATCCACGCCTCGCTGTGGTTGGGCCGCACCGGCAGGGACACGTGCAGCCAGCGGCCCCTCCTGCCCTCCACCAAGAACACCAGGGGGGTGCCGTAGCTGAAGGGCAGCGGGGACAGTCTGCGGTAGGGATGGGTGGCTCCGGGGTGCCGGTACAGCGGTACGCGTTCGGACAGGGCGCGGGCCACGCGCACGGTACCGGGATGGCGCCGGTGTTGCAGGGCGTGGGCCGCGGCACGCACGTGGGGATGGAAGGGCGCGGTCGTTCCGAGCCGTGCCGGAAGGCTCGGGCTGCGCCATAGCGAGCCCAGCACCAGCCCGGCCGAGGAGCACATGAGCAAGGTCGCGATCCCCGCGGCGACCAGCGCCGCCCGGCGCAGGCGCGGGGATCGTCGGGCGGCGGCCCTCATGGCGTCGTGCCCACGGCCGGGGGGCCCGCAGCGCGAGCCCCCCGGAACGCGTGGATCCTCAGGCCGCCTGATCCGGCTTGGTGTTGGCCAGCGCGGTGACGGTGCCCGCGGGCGGCCGGCGATAGGTGTAGAAGGCCCCCGGAGAAGCACCCTTGGTGCCCAGGCCGACGCCGGCCGCGGCGATCGCCTGGACGTGGGCATCGATCGTCTTGAGCCCGTAGCTCTCGAACGCGAGGTTGTCGGGCAGCTTGCCCTGCAGGCTGCGTGCCAGCGTGCGGTGCTCGGCCTCGACGCCGCAGATCTCGACCGCATAGCGGGCGAGGTCCGCCTGGCCCGCGGCCGCGAACAGGGTCGTGCCGACGAGGTAGGCGTTGACGAAGATCTGCTCGAAGTACTCGATGATTAGCGGTGCTGCCTTGGGATCGAAGGCCCCGTCGGGGATCCAGAACCTGCGGGTGAGCGGCTTGAAGCCCGCTCCGGTCAAAAACTCGTAGTGGCTCTGCTCCGAGGCGTTGGCTGCCTGCAGGATCTTGGCCACGCTCGACGGCACCGCCCCGGCCGCCTTGGGGATCAGGTTGCTGAGGTAGGTGACCGCCAGGGCCTCGGCGGTCACCGCGGTCGTACCCAACGTCTTGATGTCATCCCCGCTGCTCTGCGCGAAGGCGGACGGCGCGGCGAGCCCGCCGGCGGCGAGAGCGGCCGCACTCATGGCAGCGCTGCCGAGGATCCAGCGACGTGTATAGCGGGGGACGTCTGCATCGTCGATCACGTTCTCGAGCCGCTGCACGTCCTCCGGTGTGATGTTGTCGGTCATCGTCGTCCTTTCCGTGATGCCTCGGTCGTCTTGGTCGATCGCGATCAGCCGGTCATGACCGGCTGTCCGGCCATCGGCAACGCCGGCAGGGGTACTGCCTGATCCGGAGCCGTGTTGTCGAGGCCGACGGTGGTGCCGGGAAGGGGTCCCCGGTAGGTGTAGAAGGCCCCCGGCGAGGCCCCCTTCTTGCCCAGCCCGACGCCTGCGCCCGTCACCTCCTGGACGATGGCGTCCATCGTCTTGACCTTGTAGGACATAAAGGCGAGGTTGTCCGGCAACTCCTTCTGGAGGCTCCTGGCGAGCGCTCGGTGCTCGGCCTCGACCCCGCAGATCTCTGCCGCGTAGCGGGCGAGGTCGGCCTTGTGCGCGGCCGCGAACACGGTCGTCCCGATCAGGTAGGCGTTCACGAAGATGTCCTCGAAGACCTCGATCGTCGCCGCGACCTTGTCCGGCTGCAGGGCGGCGTCGGGCACCCAGAACTTGGTCGTGACGGGCTGGAAGCCGGCCTGCTTGAGGAACTGGTAGTGGGCCTGCTCGGAGGCGTTGGCCGCCTTGAGCACGTTCTGGGTCGCGGCGTCGAATTGGGAGCCCACCTTGGTGATGAGGTTGCTGAGGTAGGTCACCGCCAGGGCCTCCGCCGTGACCGCGGTGGTGCCGATGGTCTTGATGGTGTCGCCGCTCTTGGCGAACACGCCGGCGAGGGGCCCGGCCACCGCGGCCGGCGCGCCGAGCATCCACCGCCGCGTGT
>CADDZG010000187.1 GCA_902812355.1 Actinomycetota bacterium
CGCCCGTCCGGCGCAGGGCGCATCGTCGCCGGCCGCGCCACGGCGTGCCGCGGGACGTGAGGTGGGGGGCTGAGTCATGGCCGGAGCTCCCAAGGCTTCGAAGCTGCGCACCCGCCGCCTGGCGTGGCTAAAGCGCCGCCGCGCGCGCCGCGCCGCCGACGCCATGACCCTGCTCGAGCACCTCGGGGAGCTGCGGGTGCGGTTGATCATCTCGGCCGTCGCCTTCGGGCTCGCCTCGGTGGTCGCGTTCATCTACTTCGAGCCGATCCTGAGCTTCCTGATCCATCCCCTGTGCGAGCTGCCGGCATCGGCGCGCGGCGGGCGCCCGTGCGACCTCAACTTCTTCGGCATCACCGAACCCTTCATGGTGCGCCTCAAGGTGTCGGCGATGGCGGGGTTGGTCGGCGCGTCGCCCGTGTGGCTTTACGAGACGTGGGCCTTCGTCGTCCCCGGCCTTACCGACCGCGAGCGTTCCTACGCCCTGCCGTTCGTGCTGACGTCGTCGTCGCTGTTCCTGATCGGCGCGGTGTTCGCGTACCTCACGCTGCCCTTCGGGCTGCGCTTCCTGATCGGCATCGGGGGGCCCAACCTCGTGCCGTTGCTGCGGGCGGACTCCTACCTCAACTTCGTCGGTCTCATGATCCTCGTGTTCGGGGTCACCTTCGAGCTGCCGCTCGTGCTCTTCTTCCTCGGCCTCGCCGGCGTCGTGAGCGTGCAGACGTTGCGCAAGCAGCGGCGCCTCGCGGTCGTGGTGATCTTCGCTCTCGCCGCGGTCGTCACCCCGAGCCAGGACCCCTACACGATGACCCTGATGGCCGTGCCCCTGTACCTGCTGTACGAGGCATCGATCTTCGTCCTGGCGCGCGTGCTGCGACGGCGTGAGGCACGCGAAGCGGCGGAAGCGGCCGCCGCCGCGGCGGGCGGAGAGGCGTCCTCGGTATAGTGCGCGACCGATGGCGATAAAGGGCAAGCGCAAGTCGCGCGGATCCCAGGCGCGGCGGCGCCCGGCGCAGGCGCCGCGGCCGCAGCCGGTGGCGCGTCGTCCGGCACGTTGGTACGACTCGCCCGCCGGGGTGATCGTCGTGGGGGTCGTCGCCGCGGGGGCCGTGGCACTGATCGTCGCGGCGATACTGCGCGCCACCGGAGGTTCCCCGTCGGGGCCGTCGCGCTCGGCCCTCAACTCCTACACCGGACAGGTCGCATCGGTCGCGCAGATCCTGCAGCAGCCGGTCGGCGCGATGCAGGCGGTGCCGACCACCCAGACCGACGTGCCGCACCTCACCCTGGAGGCGCGCTCGTGGCAACAGGCGATCGGGCAGGCGGTGGCGGCGGTATCGAACGCGTCCCCGCCGGGCGTGCTGCAGCCGATCAACTCCTTGCTCACTCATGCGGTGAGCCTCTATCAGGGCGCGGCCGGATCCTTCGCCGCAGTGCCCGACCTGCCCGCGGCGCAGCGCCGGCATGTGTTGCAGAACGCGTCGCAGGAGGTCCAGGACGCGACCGGCGTGTTCGGCGCCGCGCTCGCGCTGCTCGATCGGCAGCGCAAGGAGGCCGGGCTCAACCCCGCAGGGATCGCCGCTCCGGGCTCCGTGCCGGTGCCGCAGCCGACCGTGACCCCGGCCCCCGGCGGCTCCGGCAAGTCGGGTTCCAAGAGCGGCGCTTCCAAGAGCGGCGCTTCCAAGAGCGGCAAGGGCTCCGGCTAGCGCCGGCGACCCAGGCCTGCAGCCGGGTCCCCACGCGCCCGTACGATCGAAGGGATGAGCGATCCCATCAAGACCTTCGAGGCCACCTACGGCTTCGCGTTCGACGACTTCCAGCGGCGCGGCTGCCGCGCTCTTGCCGAGGGCTCCTCGGTCGTGATCGCCGCGCCCACCGGGGCGGGCAAGACCGTCGTGGGCGAGTTCGCGGTGTGGCTGGCGCTGCGGCGTGGCGGCAAAGCCTTCTATACGACCCCGATCAAGGCGTTGTCCAACCAGAAGTACGGAGACCTCAGCGCGATCCACGGACCGAGCAACGTGGGGCTGCTGACCGGTGACAACTCGCTGAACGGGGACGCCCCGGTCGTGGTCATGACCACCGAGGTCCTGCGCAACATGCTCTATCAGGACTCTCCCGAGCTCGCCGACCTCCGCTTCGTGATCCTCGATGAGGTCCACTACCTGCAGGATCGTTACCGCGGCGCGGTTTGGGAGGAGATCCTGATCCACCTCCCGGTGGATGTGCGGGTCGTATGCCTGTCGGCGACCGTGTCCAACGCGGAGGAGTTCGGCGAGTGGGTGGCGACGCTGCGCGGCGACACCGAGGTCATCATCGAGGAACAGCGCCCGGTGGAGCTGCGTCACTGGTACATGGCGTCGGACGAGCTCCTGCCGATGTTCGTGCGGCGCGACGGCGGGGAGCCGGTGCCCAACCCGCGCGCCGCCGAGCTCGAGCGTCGGAGGCGGCGCGGCCCTCGTCCCCAGCGCGGAAGCCGGCGGATGCGCGAGCGCAGGGCCCGGATCCCTTACCGCTACGAGGTCGTGGATCGCCTGCAGGCCGAGGACATGCTGCCGGCGATCTACTTCATCTTCTCCCGCAAGGGGTGCGACGCCGCGGTGGCGCAGTGTCTCGACGCCAACCTGCGCCTCACCAACGCCGACGAGCGCGCCCTGATCGTGCAGTACGCCGACCTGCGCACCGCGGATTTGTCGCCGGCCGAGCTCGAGGTGCTGGGCTACGACGCGTTCGTGTCCGGGCTCGCGGCCGGCATCGCCGCGCACCACGCGGGAATGATCCCGCCGTTCAAGGAGACCGTCGAGGAGCTGTTCGCCCGGGGCCTGATAAAGGTCGTGTTCGCCACCGAGACCCTGGCTTTGGGCATCAACATGCCGGCGCGCACCGTGGTGATCGAATCGCTCATGAAGTTCAACGGCGAGAGCCACGAGCTCATGACGCCGGGGGAGTACACACAGCTGTCGGGCCGGGCCGGGCGGCGCGGGATCGACGAGGTCGGACACAGCGTGGTGCTGCTGCAGCGTTACACGCGCTTCGACACCGTGGCGCGTCTTGCCACCGCGCGCAGCTACCCGCTGCGGTCGTCCTTCCAGGTGTCCTACAACATGGCCGTCAACCTCGTGCGCAACTACGACCCCGAAGAGGCCGAGCACCTCGTCAACTCGTCCTTCGCCCAGTTTCAGGCCGACCAGGAGGTCGTGCACCTAGAGAACCTGCGCGAGCGCCAGACCGCGTACCTCGCGTCCTACCGCGAACGGGCGCGCTGCGAGCTCGGCGACATCGACGGCTACCTCGAGCTCAAGCGCCGCCTCGAGCGCAAGAAACGGGGGGCCGGCGCGGGGATCACCGCCCCGGTGTCCGACGCGATCTCCGCACTGCGCCCCGGCGACGTGATCGTCGCCGGGGCCGGCAAGCGCAGGGGCCGCTACGCGGTCGTCGAGGTGTCGCAACGGCGCTCGGAGCGGCGGCCGCGCGTGCTCGCCCTGAGCGAGGAGCGGACCATGGTGCGCCTCGGCCCCCACGACTTCGGCGCTCCGCCCCTGCCGATCGGACGGGTGCGCTTGCCCCACGGGTTCGACGTGCGCGACGCCGCGTCGCGCCGGCAGCTGGCGCGTCGCCTCGCCGCGTTCGACGCCCCCGTACGGGCGACCGAACGCGGCGACGGTACCGAGATCGACCGGCTGCAGGCCCGGCTCGAGAGCCACCCGTGCCACAAGTGCCCCGAGCTCGAACGCCACATCCATCACGCCGAGCGAGCTCAGCGGCTCGAGCGCGAGCTCGCCTCGCTGGAGCGCCGCATCAACTCACGCAGCGGCACCCTGGCGCGCAGCTTCGAGCGCGTGCTCGACGTCCTGCGCGAGCTACACCACGTCGAGGGCTGGTCGCTCACGCACCGCGGGGAGATGCTCACGCGCGTGTACAACGAGGCCGACCTGCTGGTCGTCGAGGCTCTCGAACGCGGCCTGCTCGCCGGTCTCGACGTCCCCGACCTCGCCGCGGTGTGCTCGACGTTCGTGTACGAGACGCGCGGGCCGGAGCCCGCCGCGCCGCCCCGGCTTCCGACCGGCGCGTCCGAGGCCGCCTTCGGTGCCGTGATGCGGCTGTGGCGGGATATCCACGAGCGCGAGCTGAGCCGCGGGCTCGACCTCACGCGCGTCCCCGATGCCGGGTTCGCCGCGCGCGCCTACGACTGGGCGGCCGGTGCCGACCTCGACGTCGTCGTCGGGGACGACGATGCGCCGGGGGACTTCGTGCGCGCGGTCAAGCAGCTGGTCGACCTCCTGCAGCAGATGCAGGAGGTCGCCGCCGATCCTGGCCTCGCCGCCCGGCTGCGCGACGCCGCCGGTGCGCTGAACCGGGGCGTCGTCGCGTACTCGTCGCTCGAACCCTAAGGCGGGCTCGTGCGAGGATGATGCGCCGATGGCGACCCTCGAGGAGGTCCTGGACCCGGCTGCGGTATCGCGCGACCCGGCCGATTTGCGCGCCCACGCCGCGGACCTGGGCGCCGGGGCGCTGGTCGCGGCGCGGCGCGCCGAACC
>CADDZG010000188.1 GCA_902812355.1 Actinomycetota bacterium
GGCGCGCAGCGTGCCGGCCCGCAGCGGGGCGAGGTCGTAGCCGGCGAGCAGCGGGCCCCCACAGCTGCAGCGGCCCTGCAGCTGCGCCGGGTCGCGGGTCGCGCCGCAGTCGGCGCAGGTGAGATGGGACAGGCGGGAGGGCGCCTCAGACAAAGCCGAGGGCCGAGCGCGCCAGGGGCGACATCTTGTCGGGCGTCCACGGCGGGTCGAGCACGAGCTCGCTGGTGACGTCGCCGATGCCCTCGATGCCGCTGGTGGCGGCCACGATCTCCTCCTGGATCAGGGGCGCGATCGGGCAGCCCATCGTGGTCAGCGTGAACGCGACGTAGACGTTGTTGTCGTCGTCGACCTCGACGTTGTAGACGAGCCCGAGGTTGACGATGTCGATGCCGAGCTCGGGGTCGTTGACCGTCCGCAGGGCCTCTTCGACCTGCTGCTTGATCTCTTCACGGGTGGCCATGGAGCGATCGTAGCCGTCCCGGCCGGTGGCTTGATTACGCAGTGCCGGTCGGGCAGCATCAGGCCATGGGGCCGCGTCTGCACCGGTCGAGCACCGACCGCTGGGTCGGGGGGGTGTGCGCCGGCATGGCGGCGACCCTCGGCGTCGATCCCGGGCTCGTGCGTCTGGTGTGGATCGTCGCCGGGCTCGCGGTCTTCCCCCTCGTGCCGATCGTCTACGTCGTGCTGTGGGCCGCGCTTCCCGAGGGCCACACGACCCCGGCGGTGCGGATCGCCGAGGAGCGCTACGCGCGCGGCGAAATCGACGCCGACGAGCTCCACCGCATTCGGCAGGACCTGGGGGTGTCGTGATGCCCGCCATGCACGGCTGGCTGTGGCTGTGGTTCCCCGGCTTCCTCGGGTTCGTGGGCGTGACGCTGCACCTCGTGCTGTGGGGGTTGCTCATCTACCTGATCGTGCGGGTCGCGCGCGGTCCCGCCCGGCGCCCCGGGTCGCGCGCCCTGGACGTCCTCGACGAGCGCTACGCGCGCGGCGAGATCGATCGCGCCGAGTATCTCGAGCGCCGTGCGGTGCTGCTCGGCGAGCGCGACGAGACCACCTCGGTGCCCTGAACTGCAGTCACGGCCGGAGACCGAGCAGGCGCGCGGCGTTGTCGAGCAGGACCGCCTGCTGGGCGTCTGCGAGCTCGTAGTCGGCGACCTCGTCGAGCAGCCGGCCCGGATCGAGCATCGGGTAGTCGCTGCCCCACAGGAAGCGATCGCGCAACGGTCCGCGCGCCGCCCGCTTGACCTCCTCGGGGATGTAGCGGGGCCGCCAGCCGGACAGGTCGACCCACACGTTGGTCTTGGTCTGGGCGCTGGCCAGCACCTCGAGGTGCCACGGATAGCCGAAGTGGGCCATGATCACCTGCAACCCCGGGTGGCGCGCCGCCACCGTGTCCATGCGGGTGGGGCGCCCGGGCTCGAGCGCGATGCCCGAGCCTCCCGGCACCCCGGCCCCCAGTCCCGTGACCCCGACGTGGGTGACGACCGGCAGCCCGTGCTCCTCGGCCTTGGACCACAGCGGGTCGTAGGCGGGGTCGTCGGGCAGGAAGTCCTGCACCAGCGGATGCACCTTGAGCCCGCGCAGACCGAGCTCGGTCACCGCACGCTCGAGCTCGTCGACGGCATCGGGCTTGTGCGGGTCGACCGACGCAAAGCCGATGAAACGTCCCGGGAAGGCGGCGCAGATCTCGGCCACGCGGTCGTTGGTGAGCGGGGGCAGCCCGGTGGCGGTCTCCGCATCCCACGCCAGCAGGACGCCGATCAGGTCCCACGCCTCGAACTCGGCGGCCATCTCCTCGGGGGTGCGTACCCGGACCTCGGTGCGGAAGTACCGTGCGGTCGCCTCGGCCATCGGGCCGAGCGAACCCTCGAGCCACTCGGCGGTGCTCGAGTGGACGTGGAAATCGATCGCTCTGGGCATGTCCCCTCCTCGGGCCGGGTCTGAGCGAGCGTTCACAGGAAGTAGAAGGTCACGGCGACGATCGCGTAGGCCGCGAGCATCTGCGCCCCGGCCAGCCACGTCGAGCGGCCGTCGGCCACCAGCAGCCCGACGATCACGGTCGATAGTCCCACTGCGGCGATCTCCAGGGGGGTGAAGACGTAGTTGAGCGGGGTCGCCGCGAGCAGGGAGATGAGGACCAGGACCGGGGTCACGAACAGGGCCACCTGGGCGGAGGAGCCGATCGCGATCTCTATCGAGATGTCCATCTTGTCGCGCGCCGCGAGCCACACGGCGCTCGCATGCTCGGCGGCGTTGCCGACGATCGGGATGATGATGATGCCGATGAAGGCGCGCGGGATCCCAAGCTCGCGGACCGCGGGCTCGAGCGCGCCGACGAGGAACTCGCTCATGAACGCGACCAGGACCGTCGCCGCGGCGAGCACGCCCACTGCCAGCGGCAGGGGCCAGCTCGGCTCCTCCTGCTCGCTCGTGCCCCCGAACAGCGACCTGTGTGTCTTTAGCGAGAACAGCAGCGAGAGCCCGTAGACCACGATGAGGATCGCCGACACCGACACCGACAGGGCGTGGGTCTCGGCCGGGGTCGTGCGGGTCAGCACCTGGAACAGCGCAGGCACGAGCAGGCCCATCACCGCGATCGTGAGCGACGAGATGTGCATGCTCGCGGTATTGCGGTTGAAGCTCTGCTGGATCCGGTTCCAGCCGCCGACGGCGAAGGCCATGCCGAGCACGAGCAGCAGGTTGCCCACCACCGAGCCGATCAGCGTGGCCTTGACCACCGCGAGCTCCCCGGACAGCACGAGGAAGATGCCGACGATCAGCTCGGTGACGTTGCCAAAGGTCGCGTTGAGCAGACCCCCGATCTGGGGGCCGGCGTGGGCGGCCAGCTCCTCGGTCGAGCGCCCGATCAGACCGGCCAGCGGTACTAGCGCGATCACCGACGCGACGAACACCCCGCTCGGCGACGCCCCGGTCAGCTTCAGCGCGAAGGAGGCGACCACGGCCACGAGCAACCACTCGATGCGTGGCCTCAGCATCGCCCGCAGGTTACCCGCCCGCGGCGGAGCCGCTTGGGAGCCGCGACCGGCTCAGGCCCCGGTGTCCAGCGCCGCCCGCAGCCGGGCGGCCGCCGCCACCGGATCGTCGGCCCGCACTATCGCCCGCACCACGACGATGCGCCGCGCCCCGGCGGCTACGACCTCTGCGACGTTGCTCTCGTCGATCCCGCCGATCGCGAACCACGGCACGGTCCCGGCGTGCCGGGCGGCGTGGCGCACCAGCTCCAGCCCCGCCGCCGGCCGCCCCGGCTTGGTCGGCGTGGCGTACACCGGACCCACCGCGATGTAGTCGGGCCCGCCGGGATGGGCCGCCGCCGCGACCTCGCGCTCGACCTCTTCGGGGGTGTGGGTCGAGCGTCCGACGATGGCAGCGGGACCGAGGATGCGGCGGGCCACCGCCAGCGGGAGGTCGTTCTGGCCCAGGTGCACGCCGTCCGCCCCGAGGGCGAGGGCGACGTCGGGCCGGTCGTTGATCACGAATGGGATACCGGCGTCGCGGCACGCGGTTGCGATCGGCTCCCCGTGGCGCAGCAGGTCGCCGGCCTCGGCTTGTTTGTCGCGCAGCTGGATCACGTCGACCCCGGCCCCCGCGAGCTCGCCGACCATGGCGGCGAGGTCGCCGCGCTCGAGCCGCGGGGGTGCGACGAGATACAGCCGGGCGCTCTCCAGCGCGGTCATCTGCCCTCCCCGGACGCGTCTTCGTAGGTGCGCATGCGCCCGGCGATCGCCCGCAGGCAGTAGGGCAGGCGCGCCACCAGCCCCGCCGCCAGCGCGTAGGGAGCGAGATCGGAAGCGACCGCCCACCAGGCGAGGTGCAACGTGCGCGACGCGGCCGCCCACGCCACCCCCGCGACCACCACCGCTGCCAGCACCACGCGCAGGGCGCGCAGCGCGGCGAGCTCTTCCAGGCGCGCCCGCAGGGTCACCACGGCGATGCGGCCGCGCTCCCGCCGCAGCCGGGCCCACGTCTCGCGCGATGGATAGTGGCGGGCGGAGAGCTCGACGAAGGCCCAGGCGAGGGCCGCGGCGCAGGCCGCGCCGATACCGCTGAGATACATCGATGGCAGGCTACCCGCCGGTCATGCCTACCCGCCGGTCATGCGATGACGCGCGGCAGGGGGCCGGTGTCCTCGTCGTCGGGAGAAGACGCGCCGCGCCGCGCCGCGCCGCCGCCCTCGAGCAGGTACACGACCGTGCGATAGAAGTCGTCGGGAGCGGGCAGCAGCCGCAGGCGCACCGTGCCACGGCTCTCCCCCGCGGTCTCCAAGACGAGGTCCCCGTAACCGAGGAGGCGGCCTGCCGGTCCCCGCCGGTAGGTGAGGTCGTTGATCTTGGCCAGCGGCACCGACGTGACGCTGCGCGTGAGCACGCCCGACACCTGCAGGATCCGCCGTTCGGTGACCACGACTCGGGCCGCGGCCCACGCCCAGTAGGCGACTCCCGCCCGCACCACCCCCGCGAGCAGGAGCAGCAGGGCGGCGTCC
>CADDZG010000189.1 GCA_902812355.1 Actinomycetota bacterium
GCGAGACCTTCAGGGACCCGGGAGCATCGGCTGCTTCGGGCGGCCACACCGCACCCGACCTGCGCGGCGGCCTAGGCTCCGGCCCCCCCGCCCCGCCAGCCACCGAGCCGATGCGCACGGTGGACACGCGTGGCGCCACGCGTCCGGCGGTGAGACGCCGGCGACATCCCGCGGTGCGGCGGGTACGACGCGAGGTCAAGAGGGTCGATCCCTTGAGCGTGATCAAGCTGTCGTTGTTCTTCTACGCGGTGTTCGTCGTGGTGTGGCTCGTGTTCTGGGGTGCCGTGTACTGGGTGCTCGCGTCGCGCGGCCTGTTCGACACGCTGCATTCGGTCGGGGTGACCCTGGCGATCAAACAGCTCAAGCAGCTGCACGTGACGCTGTGGTTGGTCGAGCGCTGGGCGCTTCTGGTGGGAGTGGTGATCGCCGCGATCGGGACGCTTGTGAACGGCGTGATCGCCTTCCTCTACAACCTCGGTGCCGACATGTTCGGAGGTACCGAGTTCGTCTTCATAGAGCGCGACTGACTCACACTTCGATCGGTTCCAGACGCGCGGCGCGGATCCCGCGTCCGTCGAGCTCGCCGAGGAGCTCGTCGGCCGCGAAGGCCTCGACGATCCCGAGCACCCCGGGGCGGATCCCACCGGCGGCGATGCGGCGCGCGCAGGCGACGAGGGTCACCGTTGCGAGGTTGGAGAGGCGGTCGACGATCCCGAGTGTCACCTGGCGGGCACGTCCGTCGTTGTGGCCCCAGACGTCGACGCGCGCTGCGCTCCAGCCCCCGGCGCGCCCGGGCAGCCGCTCCAGCAGCGCCCGGGCGGGCCCGCCGGCGATCGTCCACAGGCGGCGCAGAGCGGGAGCGCGATCCACACGGACCGCGGCCGCGGCCCGCAGCGCGTCCATCGCCGCTCGCTCGGTGAGCCCGAGTCGGAAGGTCGCCTCGGACACCTCGGGGTGGGTGCGACGCAGGGCGACGATCCCGGGGTGTGCGACCTTGACCGTCTCCACCCAGCCCACCGGTTCGGGGAGGTAGGCGAGGTGGGGCGACCCACCGGCCCTGTCGGTCACCCGGCGGCCGCCGCTGAGGTAGGTGGCCGTGCCCGACAGGGCGCCGAGGGCGCGGCGGGCGGCGGCCGGACTGGCGATGTCGGCGGCGGACAGAGCGACGGTGACCGCGACCTCGTCGAGCGTCCCGAGCTCGGTTGCGGCCCGGTCGAGCAGGAGGTCGGTGATGCCCGGGCTGAGCCCGCAGCCGGGTACGACGGTGACCCCCGCGGCGACTGCGGCGCCGTCCAGCGCCCACACGCGTTCGGCGGCGGTGAGGTCGTCGTTGAGCGAGACATAGGAGGCTCCCGCGTCGACGCTGGCACGTGCCAGGGGCTCCTCGGTCGACGCCGCGGGCCCGGCGCAGGACACCACGAGATCGACCCCCCGGGTGGCTGCGACCGCGATCTCATGCACGTCGCCCGGCACGGCTTCGGGGGCCGGCTCCCGCCCCCCGAGCACGCGCGCCAGCTGGGCGAGTCGGTGCTCGTCCCGCCCCGTGAGGCGCAGCCGTTGCACCCACGGAGCGCGCGCCAGCTCCGCCGCAACGCGGCCGCCCATCCTGCCGGTGGCCCCGGCGACCAGCACGTTCACGCCCGGTGCCGGTCCTCGTCGCGCAGCTCGCGCCAGCGGCCCTCGGGTGGCGGCACCTTGGAGTGGGCCAGCAGCCGCGCGAACCACACGGCCGCGGCCCCCGTGAGCGCGGCGCCGGCGAGCCGTACGACCCTTGCCAGCATCGGCTCAGAGTAGCGGGTCGGCACGAGCCGCGGTTAGCGTAGGCGGCAGCGGGACGACGCCATGATCACACTCGACAAAGTTTCCAAGCGCTTCCCTGGCCAGGACGGGTTCGCCGTGACCGACCTGTCTCTGCAGGTCGACGACGGCGAGCTCGTGGTGCTGGTCGGCCCTTCGGGGTGCGGCAAGACGACCACGATGCGCATGATCAACCGGCTGATCGAGCCCACCAGCGGGAGGATCGCGGTCGACGGGCGCGACGTCATGGAGCAGGACCCGGTGCAGCTGCGCCGCGGCATCGGCTACGTGATCCAGAGCGTGGGGCTGATGCCGCACCGCACGGTGGGCGAGAACATCGCCACGGTGCCGCGCCTCGTGGGCTGGGACGAGCGCCGCATCCGCGAGCGGATCCAGGAGCTCGTCGAGATGTTCGCGCTGGATGGTGGCCTCATCGGCCGCTATCCGTCGGAACTGTCGGGGGGCCAGCGCCAGCGGGTGGGTGTCGCGCGCGCCCTAGCCGCCGATCCGCCCGTGATGCTGATGGACGAGCCCTTCGCCGCGGTCGACCCCATCGTGCGCGAGCGGTTGCAGGAGCAGTTCCTGGACATCCAGGCCCGCCTGCGCAAGACGATCGTCTTCGTGACCCACGACATCGACGAGGCGATCAAGCTCGCCGACCGCATCGCGATCCTCAACGTCGGCGGGGTGCTCGAGCAGTACGCGCGTCCCGAGGAGCTGCTGCGCGCCCCGGCCAGCGATTTCGTACGGGACTTCGTCGGGCCCGAACCGGGCCTCAAGCGTCTGTCGCTGATGTCCGTCGCCGACATCGACGTCGAAGCGGGGCCGGTGGTGCATCCAGACGCGGCGGCCGACGAGGCCGTCGCGGCCATGGAGCCGTTCGGGCTCGACTGGGCGACGGTGCTCGATCCCGAGGGCCGCGTGCTCGGATGGGTGGACAGGGCGGACGTCACGGGGCGGGCGCGCGTCGGCGATGCAGACGTCAAGCGTTTCGCAGCGTACGTCACGTCGGGTTCGTCGCTGCGCAGCGCACTGGACGCGATCGTGTCCAACCGCACCCAGGTGGCGGTGGTGGTCGACGAGCAGGAGCGCTACCGCGGCATCCTCAGCCTCGAGGCCGTAGCTAAGGAGATCATCACCTGATGGGCTCCCCGTTCGACGTGGCGTGGATCGCCGCGCACCTGTCGGACATCCTCGGCAAGCTGATCGAGCACATCGAGCTGACCCTGCTCGCGGTCGGCATCGGCTTCGTGATTGCTTTCCCGGTGGGCATCTACTGCTTCCGCCACCGCAAGGTCTATCCGCCGGTGACGTGGGTCACCGGCATCCTCTACACGATCCCGAGTCTGGCCTTCTTCGTGCTGCTGATACCGGCGCTCGGCATCTCTATCGTCAACGTCGAGGTGGCGCTGGTGAGCTACACGCTGCTGATCCTGATCCGCAACGTCGTGGCCGGTCTCGAAGGGGTGTCGGAGGACACCAAGGACGCGGCGAAAGGGATGGGTCTCACGCGCGGGCAGATCCTGTGGAAGGTCGAGGTGCCGCTCGCCCTGCCGGTGATAGTCGCCGGCATCCGCATCGCCCTAGTGACCACGATCGGGTTGGTAACCGTGTCCGCGCTGCTCGGCTACGGGGGCCTGGGCTTCTTCATCCTCGACGGTTTCGGCAACTACTTCGCCACGCCCGTGCTGGTCGGCTCGGTGCTGTCGGCGCTGCTGGCCGTGGTCGCCGATTGGGGGATGCTGGCGCTGGAGAGGTGGCTCACGCCGTGGCGCGGGGGCGGGCGGCTGCAGGTGAGCACCTGATGCAGCCCTTCGCCCGGGCGGTCGCGTGGATCCTGTCGCCGGCGCACTGGTGGGGGCCCGATGGGGTGCTGACCCACACCGCGGAGCACGTCGAGATCACCGCTCTGTCGGTGGCGGTGGCGCTGGCGATCGCCCTGCCGGCGGGCCTCTACGTCGGGCACACCCGGCGCGGGGAGAAAGCCGCGGTGTGGACCGCCAACCTCGGCCGGGCCCTGCCCGCGTTCGGGATCCTCGGCATCGTGTTCCCCTTCACCTTGAGCCTGCCCGGTTTCGGCTTCTACCCGACGCTGATAGCGATGGTCCTGCTGGCGATCCCGCCGATCCTCACCAACACCTACGTGGGGGTGCGCAGCGTCGAGGCCGACACCGTGGAGGCGGCGCGCGGCATGGGCATGAGCGAGGTCCAGCTGCTGCGGCGCATCGAGCTGCCCCTGGCGGCGCCGGTCATCGTCGCAGGGATCCGCACCTCGGCGGTGGCGGTGGTGGCCACCGCCACCCTGGCGGCGGTCTTCGGGTGGGGCGGCTACGGCCGCTACATCTTCGACGGCTTCTACCAGAACGACACCGTGAAGATCCTGGTGGGGGCGATCCTCGTAGCAGCCCTGGCGGTGGTCACCGAGCTCGTGCTGGCGGTGGCCGAACACCTGGTGCGCCCCGCCCGCGGAGCGGCGGCCGCCGGCGCCACGGCTTGAGCGCTGCGTACCGCCCGGCCCGCCGATCCGGAGGGCACCACGGACCTGTAGGGTCGCGCGACGTGTCCGAGGGAGGTGGCCAGCGTCCTCCCGCGAACAGGAGGAGAGAACCCATGCGGATCCACCGCAGCTACGCTCTCGGGGCGGCTGCGTGCGTCGCGGCCCTGGTGCTCGCGGCGTGCGGGTCGGGAGGGGGCGGCAACACCTCG
>CADDZG010000190.1 GCA_902812355.1 Actinomycetota bacterium
GACCTCGGCTGCGACCACCGCATCGAAGGTGCCGTCGGCGAAGGGCAGGTGCCCCCCGGGGCGGCCTGCTGGGTGACGGCGGGCGACGCCCTGGCCCTGCCCTTCGCCGACGGCACCTTCGATGCGGTGGTCGCAGCCGAGGTCGTCGAGCACATCCCCGACGACGCGCAGGCCCTCGCCGAGATCGCGCGCGTGTTGCGCCCCGGCGGCGCGGTGGCGATTAGCGTCCCCCGCTTCTGGCCCGAAGCCGTGTGCTGGTCGCTGTCCCGCCGCTACCACGACGTCCCCGGGGGCCACGTACGGATCTACCGGGCCGGTCAGCTCCTGGCACGCCTGCGTGCCGCCGGGCTGCGGCCCCGGGGGCGTCACTACGCGCATGCCCTGCACGTCCCCTACTGGTGGATCCGCTGTGTATTCGACCCGCCGGGAGGGGAGTCGCTGCCGGCGCGCCTGTACCACCGCATGCTCGTGTGGGACATCGAGCACCGCCCGTGGCCGACGCGCGCTCTCGAGCGCGCGCTCGACCCGGTGATGGGCAAGAGCCTGGTCGTCTACGCCACCCGCAGCCCGGAGCCGGCGCATGCCGCCTGAGCCCGATCTCGCCGCCACCGTGGCCGCGATCGCCGCCGCCCAGCTGCCGTCGGGGGCGATCCCGTGGGAGCCGGGCCGCCACTGGGACCCGTGGAACATGGTGGAGGCGGCGATGGCGCTCGACGCCGGCGGTCTGCACGACCGCGCCGCGGCCGCCTACGCATGGCTCGCCCGTCACCAGCGCGCCGACGGGTCGTGGCACGCGGCCTACGTCGCCGACGGGGTGCTGGATGCAACGGTGGACGCCAACCACTGCGCCTATCCGGCCGCGGGGCTGCTGCACCACCTGCTGTGCGGGGGCGATCCGGGGTTCGTCGCGGACCTCTTCCCGATGGTCTCTGCAGCCATCGATGCGGTCGCGGCGATGCAGCTGCCCGGCGGCGAGATCGCCTGGGCGCGCGATGCGGCGGGGCGTCTGTGGCCCGAAGCGCTGGTGACTTCGTGCTGCTGCATTCACCTGAGCCTGCGCTGCGCCGCGGCCCTCGCCCGCGCCCTCGGCGAGGAGCGTCCCGGCTGGGAGCTCACCGCCGAGCTCGTGGCCCGGCGCGTGCTCGGCGGGGGTCGCTTCATCGACAAGCGCCGCTATGCGATGGACTGGTACTACCCGGTGCTCGGGGGGCTGCTGCGGGGGGCCGACGCGGTCGCGTGGCTCGAGCGCGGGTGGGATCGCTTCGTGATTCCCGGCTTCGGGGTCCGGTGCGTCGCCGACCGTCCGTGGGTCACGACCGGAGAGACCTGCGAGCTCGTGCTGGCCCTGCACGCGGCCGGGCTCGGCGACGCCGCCGCGCACGTGTTGTCGTGGGTCCATCAGCTGCGAGCCCCCGACGGTTCCTACTGGACCGGCGTCACCCTGCCCGACGGGCGGCTGTGGCCGCTCGAGCGGACCACGTGGAGCTCGGGGGCGGTGGTGCTCGCCGCGGCGTGCCTCGCCGGGGGCCCTGCGGCGAGCATCTTCGGCGCGACCGTGCTATCCGGGGAGCCCGCCGTCGACGCGCTCTAGCACCCGCAGGCTGCCCCGGCCACCGACCTCGGCGAACCCTGCGTCGAGCGCCCGCAGGTAGACCTCGTAGGGCGGCCGGCCGCCGTCGGCCGGGTCGGGGAAGACGTCGTGGATCGCGAGGTAGCCGCGCGGCACGAGGTGGGAGGCGAAGCCTTCGAAGTCGGCGTGGGCCGCGGCCGCGCTGTGGGACCCGTCGATGAACAGGAAGCTCAGCGGCAGCGTCCACACCCGGGCGAGGCGTTCGCTGCGCGCCACCACGCACACCACGTCGTCCTCGAGCCCCGCCCGGCTCAAGGTGGCGCGCAGGCAGGGCAGGGTGTCCACGCGCCCGGCGCTCGGGTCGTAGAGGCGCTCGTCGAAGTAGAGCTCGCCGGGTTGCTGCTCCTCGGAACCGCGGTGATGGTCGACGGTGAACAGCAGCGTGCCGCGGCGGCGAGCGGCGGCGCCGAGGAACACCGCCGAGCGCCCGCAGTAGCTGCCGATCTCGAGCAGGGGGGCATCGCCCGGGGCGGAGAGCGCGGCCTCGTAGAGGGCGAGACCCTCGTCCTCGGGCATGAACCCCGGTGCCGACAGCGCGTGGCGCAAGAGGTCGGCGTCCATACCCCGATCATGCGACGGTTGGGCTCGCGCCGCGACCCTCCCGCATTAGTGTCGTCGCATCGCAGGCATCAAGGGACCTTGCTCGTCCACCCGGACGGCCGCGCAGGCACCGTGCACGGCGGTCGCCGACGGCCGCCGGCTCGGCGCGCCGAGGGCGGCGCTAAAGGAGCGGCGGCGGTGAGGGTCGCACTGTTCGTCACCTGCCTCGGCGACGTGTTCTTCCCTCACGTGGCCCGGGCGACGGTGCGCGTGCTCGAGCGCCTCGGCCACGAGGTCGTCTTCGACGCCCGCCAGACGTGCTGCGGCCAGATGCACCTCAACACCGGCTACGAGCGTGAAGCGGCGGCGTTGATGCGCCGCTTCCTCGACGTCTTCGCCGGCGCCGATGCGGTGGTGGCGCCGTCGGCGTCGTGTGCGGCGACGGTGCGCGAGGGCTACGCCCGCCTGGCGCGGGTGACCGGCGGACCGTCGGAGGCGGAGGTGCGTGCGGTCGCCGCACGCACCTGGGACCTCACCGGCTTCCTCACCGACGTGCTGCACGTCACCGACGTCGGCGCCTACTTCCCTCATCGCGTGACCTACCATCCGACCTGCCACTCCCTGCGCTCGTTGCGTTACGGGGATCGTCCCGTGCGCCTGCTGCGGGCGGTGCGCGGGCTCGAGCTCGTCGACCTGCCTGCGGCCGAGGAATGCTGCGGTTTCGGCGGAACGTTCGCGATCAAGGTCCCCGAGGTGTCGACGGCGATGGCCGCCGACAAGGTGCGTCACGTCCAGGACACCGGGGCGCAGTACGTGTGCGCGGTCGACGCGTCCTGCCTGATGCACATCGGCGGGGCGCTGTCGCGACTGCGTGCCGGCATCGGCACGGTCCACATCGCCGAGGTGCTCGCCGCGGAGGAAGGATGAGGGGCTTTGCCGACGCGGCCCGCGTCGCGTTGGGCGACACTCAGCTGCGCCGCAACCTGCATCGGGCGACGCACGGGATCCGCGCCAAGCGAGCCGCGGTCGTAGGCGAGCTCGAGGACTGGCAGGAGCTGCGCGCCGCGGGGCGAGCGATCAAGCAGCGAACGCTGCTGCAGCTGCCCGATCTGCTGGAGCGCTTCGAGGCCGCGGTCATCGGCGCCGGGGGGATCGTGCATTGGGCGCGCGACGCGCGTGAGGCCAACGGAACCATCGCAGACATCGTGGCCGGCCACGGTGCGTCCTCGGTGGTCAAGGTCAAGTCGCTCACGACAGACGAGATCGGGCTCAACGACGCGCTGGCGCGCCGGGGGATAGAGGCGATCGAGACCGATCTCGCCGAGCTGATCTGTCAGCTCGCCGGAGAGAGCTCGTCGCACATACTGGTCCCGGCGATCCACAAGAACCGGGCCGAGATCCGGACCCTGTTCCGGGAGCGGCTCGGCACGGCCGATCTGAGCGACGATCCCGCCGACCTCACCGAGGCGGCGCGCCTGCATCTGCGCCGGGCCTTCCTCCACGCCGGCATCGCCGTATCCGGGGTCAACTTCGGGATCGCCGAGACCGGAACCGTATCCGTCGTCGAGTCCGAGGGCAACGGGCGTATGTGCGTGACCCTGCCGCGGGTGCTGATCTCGGTGATGGGTATCGAGAAGCTGCTGCCCACGTGGGCCGACCTCGAGGTGTTCCTGCAGCTGCTGCCGCGCTCGTCCACGGGCGAGCGCATGAACCCTTACACGTCGATGTGGACCGGCGTGCATCGCGACGACGGTCCCGAGGAGTTCCACCTCGTGCTGCTGGACAACGGCCGCAGCGCGGTCCTCGCCGATCCCCAGGGGCGCCAGGCGTTGCGCTGCATCCGCTGCTCGGCCTGTCTCAACGTCTGCCCGGTGTACGAACGTGTCGGGGGCCACGCTTACGGGTCGATCTATCCGGGTCCGATCGGTGCGATTCTGACCCCCCAGATGCGGGGCCTGGGGGAGGCGGGGACCCTGCCCTACGCATCGAGCCTGTGCGGTGCCTGTTACGACGTGTGCCCGGTGGGGATCGACATCCCGACCGTGCTCACACACTTGCGGGCGCGCTCGGTGCAGTACCGCACGGCCCGGCGTCCGGTCGATGCCGAGGCCCTCGCCATGCGCGCCCTGGCGTGGGTCATGGACGATGAGCGCCGCTTCGCCGCGGCGACCTCTGCACTGCGTGCCGGACGCATCGCCGCGCGCCGGGACGGGCGGATCGGCCGTCTGCCGTGGCCGCTGTCGGCGTGGACCGACGCGCGCGACGCCCCGGCCCCCGCAGCGCGCAGCTTCCGCGAGTGGTGGGAGCAGGAGCGTGGACGCCCGGGCTGAGA
>CADDZG010000191.1 GCA_902812355.1 Actinomycetota bacterium
GGGGAGCGGCCAGCGCCAGCGCCCGCTCGAAGGCTAGCACGGGCACCCTCAGCGCCGGCAACAGCGGGCGCAGGTTCGGCAACCCGTAGGCGCGCCGGGCGCGTTCCGGCAGCAAAGCTACGGCCGCCGCGGTCGGCGCGAGCCATGCAGCGCGTCCCGGCACGACCAGCACCCGGGCGCCCGGGAAGTCCGGGTAGCGCCCTCCGGGCCACGGCACCGGCGGCACGAGCAGGAAGCGCATCGCCTCCATTGCGGCCGGCGACGCCACCAGGGGCTGGGTGCGCAGGTGATAGGTGAGGTCGGCGTAGGTCGCCGGGACGTCCGCCGGATCGAGCCCCACGAGCTCGGCGGCCCGCACCATCTCGGCGACGTAACGGTCGGCTTCGGCGGGGGTGACCTCGGAGTCGAAGTAGCGGTAGCCGGTGAGGAACGAGTGGATCTCGGCGCAGTGGATCCACAGCAGGAGGTCGGGGTCGTCGGCCCGGTAGGGGAGCCCGGTGAAGTCGTCGATGCCCCGGATCCGGCGATGGATCGCACGGACCCGGGAGGCCGCCCGGTCGGCCGTGGCGGTGTCCCCGAACACGGTGTCGGCAAGGTACTGCCCGGTGGACATCAGGCGCCCCCACGGGTCTTCGCGAAAGCGCGAGTGCTGGGCGACGGCGGCCATCGCCAGGGGGTTGAGGGCCTGCACGAGCAGGGCCCGCAGGCCGCCCACGATCATCGATGGGCTCGAGTGGACCCGCCACACGACACTTCCCGGCCCGAAGTAGCCGTTGTCGCGGCGCGCTGCGGATGCCATGGTCGAAAGCCTACGGTCCGGAGGCGCTCAACGGGTACCGCGCGCAGACGATATGTTAGGAAAGCTAATTGTTAGTCGTGCTACGGGATAGGCAGGAACATGACCGCCACCGACCCGATCACCGAGCAGGCCGCACGCAGCCTGATCGTCAACGGCCCCGCCGTGGGGCGCTTCCTGCGCAGGTGCCTCGAGTCGGGGCCCGAGCGCCTGCCGATGCTGGCCTACGGCGTCCTGCGCTGCCTGTGTGAGGCGGGCCCGCAGAGCAACCTGTCGTTGGCGGCGCGCGCCGGGGTGTCGGCCCCGACGATGTCGGCCACGGTCGACCACCTGGTGCGCGCCGGCTGGGTGGAGCGCGACATCGATCCCACCGATCGCCGGGCGGTGGCGGTGAGCGTGACTCCCGAGGGGCGTAAGGCGTTCCGGCGGGTGCGCCGCGACCTCGTCGGCGCGGTGTCACGGCTGTTGGACGGGATCGACCCGCAGGCCCTCGAGGGCTTCGTGGCGGTCATGACCGCTCTGGGTGAGGAGCTGTCGTGCCGGCGCGCGGCGGAGGTTACGGCAGACGGGAAAGGGCGGCCGGCGGCCGCCGCGAGCAGAAGGAGGAGGTCTTGAGCGACACCGCGACGATGGGGCCCGCAATGCTGTCGCACCGGCGGATCCTGCTGGTCCTGGCCGGACTGATGCTCGGCATGCTGCTGGCGGCCCTGGACCAGACGATCGTGGCCACCGCTCTGCCGACGATAGCCGGCGACCTCGGCGGGCTCACGAGGCTCTCCTGGGTCGTGACCGCCTACCTGCTCGCGTCGACCGCTACGGTCCCGCTGTACGGCAAGGTCGGCGACCTCCTCGGTCGCAAGGTCGTGTTCCAGGCGGCGATCTTGATCTTCCTCGCCGGTTCGATCCTGGCGGGGCTGTCGCGCTCGATGCTCGAGCTCATCGTGTTCCGTGGTGTGCAGGGCATCGGCGCCGGGGGGCTGATGTCGCTGGCCCTGGCGATCGTCGGCGACGTGATCCCGCCGCGTCAGCGGGGCCGCTACCAGGGTTACTTCGGCGCGGTGTTCGGTCTGTCCAGCGTCGCCGGCCCCCTGCTGGGCGGCTTCTTCACCGACCACCTCACCTGGCGCTGGGTCTTCTACATCAACATCCCGCTTGGGATCCTGGCTCTGTTCGTGACCAGCTTCGCCCTCGACCTCCCCTTCCACCGCAGCCGTCACCGTCTCGACCTCGCCGGCGCGGCGTTGCTGTCGGCCGGGGTCGTGAGCCTGCTGCTGGCGCTGGTCTGGGGCGGGACGACCTACCCGTGGGGTTCGGGGCAGATCACGGGGCTGTTCGGCGCCTCGGCGGTCCTGCTTGCCGCCTTCGTGCTCGCCGAGCGGCGCGCCGCCGAGCCGATCCTGCCCCTGCGGTTGTTCGCCGACCGCATCTACAGTGTGTCCAACCTGATCGGTTTCTTCGTCGGGCTCGCGATGTTCGGCGCGATCGTCTACCTGCCGCTGTTCCTGCAGGTCACGCTGGGCGAGTCCGCCACCAACTCGGGCTTCCTGCTGACCCCGATGATGATCGGCATCGTCGTGGCGTCGGTGGTGAGCGGCCGGCTGATCAGCCACTTCGGCCGTTACCGGATCTTCCCCATCTTCGGCACCGCGGTGATGGCGCTCGCGGCCTACCTGCTCTCGACCCTCGGGGTCGGCAGCCAGGGGTGGCAAGCGACCGTCTACATGGTCGTGCTCGGTATCGGCATCGGCAACGTCATGCAGGTGATGGTGCTGGCGGTGCAGAACTCGGTGCAGGCGCGCGACATGGGTGTGGCGACGTCGTCGGCCCAGTTCTTCCGGTCGATCGGCGGCACGGTGGGCGTCGCCGCGCTGGGCTCGGTGCTGATCAACCGGCTGAGCGCGCACCTCAGTCAGGAGCTCGCGGGGACCGGGGCGCGGGTCCCGGCCGATCCCGCCCGGCTCGTCAACTCCCCACCGAGCCAGCTCGAGCGGCTACCGGCGCCGCTGCTGCATGCCATCCAGAGCGCACTGGCGGCGTCGATGCACACGGTGTTCCTCGTCGCCCTGGTCCTGATCGTGGTCGGGTGGCTGTTCACCTTCCTGTTGCGGGAGATCCCGCTGCGCGATCATGCCTTCGTCGGCCACGGCGCACCGTCCGAGGACGGAGAAGCGCTGCTGCACGGCCTCGCCGACACCCCCCAGGAGGTCGAGCCCGACCGGGCGCGCTCGCGCCGCGCCTGAGCCGGTTCAGGCCTCCGTCGCCGCGAAGGCGTCGATCCAACCGACGGTGTACTCGATGACCCTGAGGTAGTCCTCGACCCTGCAGTTCTCGTTGGGGGCGTGGATGTTGGACGCCGGATGGGTCACGCCGGCCGGCGACACCACCGGCATGCCCACGGTGTGGGCGATCGGATACATGGGTCCGGTGCCGATCATCATCGGCGCCACCGCCGGGGCCTGCTCGAACACGCCGTCGCACGCGGCCAGGGCGGCCCGGCCGATGGCCGAATCGGGGGACGACATCACCGGGTGCTCGGCACCGAGTAGGTTCACCGCGATGTCGCCGTAGCCTCGTGCCTGCAGGTGGGTGCGCAGCTTGGCGACGACGTCGTGGGGATCCTGGTCGGGCACCAGGCGCATGTCGATCTTCGCCAGCGCCTCCTTGGGGAGCACGGTCTTGGACGCTCCCGGCACCGTGTAACCGGCGACGATGCCGGCGATGTTGCACGTCGGCTCGAAGTAGTAGCGGCGCTTGAGCTCGAGCCCGGTATCGCCCCCGACGAAGGAGTCGACCCCGAGGCGTTCCAGCTCGGCGCGCTCGTCGAACGGCAGCGCCTCGAGCAGCGCCATCTCGCGCTCGCCGGGGGCTCTGACGTCGTCGTAGAAGCCGTCGATCAACACCTTGCCGTCGGGGGCGCGCAGGGTGGCCAGGGCCTCGATCATGTGCCACACGGGGCTCGGAGCGATAACGGCGCGCGACGAGTGCTGGTCGTCCTTGAGGCCGCGGTGCACGAGCTCGACGTAGGCGAGGCCCTTGGCGCCGAATACCACTTCCGGGCGCCCCGCGTGGTCGACGCCGGCGCCTTCCCAGATGCATCCCTCGGCGTGGAGGTCGTCGGCGTAGCGGGTGACGATCTGCTCGAAGGACCCCGAGCCGGTCTCCTCCTCGCCCTCCACGAGGAACTTCAGCCGCACCGGAAGGGCCCCGCGCACCTCCTGGTAGACCTCGAGCGCGGCGATACGTGCCACGAGATCGCCCTTGTTGTCGGCTACGCCGCGGGCGTAGATCGCCCCGTCGCGGATCTCGGGTGAGAAGGGATCCGACGTCCACAGCTCGACCGGGTCGACCGGCTGGACGTCGTAGTGATCGTAGACGAGGATGCGACGCTCGCCCTCGCCGATCTCGCACAGCAATGCATCCGGAGCGCCCTCGTAGGTCAGGCGCCGGGTCTCGGCGCCCAGCGAGCCCAGCTTGTCCTCGACCCACGCCGCGGTCGCGGCGAGGTCGTCGGGCCGGTCCGCTAGCGAGGGGATCGAACAGGCCTCCCGCAACCACCCGAGGTAACGATCGGCGTTGCTGCGGACGACGTCGCGCACGGACACGGCTCACCCCCTGGGCTCGTAGGCTCGCTTGGAGCGGGAGACGGGAATCGAACCCGCATGACCAGCTTGGAAGGCTGG
>CADDZG010000192.1 GCA_902812355.1 Actinomycetota bacterium
GCCGTCCACCCGGAGGCGATCGAGCACGAAGCGGACGGCCGCGGCGGCCGCTCGGACCCAGCCGGGTTCGCCCAGAGCCCGCCCCGCTTCGGCCAGGGCCGCGGCCGCCCACCCGTTCCACGCGGTGACGATCTTGGTGTCGGTGGCCGGGCGTACCCGGGTGGCGCGGCGTTCGAGCAGGGCCCGGCGGGCACGCTCGGTCGCCTCGTCGGCGCGCGCCGAGGCCAGCACGGGTATGTTGCGGCCCTCGAAGTTGCCGCCGGGGCTGAAGCCCCAGCGCTCGATCGCGGCTTCGAGGTTGTCCCCGGTGACCTCGGCGACCTCGTCGAGGTCCCACAGGTAGTAGCGGCCCTCCTCCCCCTCGCTGTCGGCGTCGAGCGACGCGTAGAAGCCGCCGCCCGGGTCGCGCATCTCGCCGAGCATCCACGCCGCGACCGCGCGCGCAACCTCGGCGTGGCGCGCTGAGCCGGTGAGCAGGTGGGAGCGCGTGTAGACGCGTAGGAGCAGCGCGTTGTCGTAGAGCATCTTCTCGAAGTGGGGCACGGTCCAGGTGGCATCTACCGAGTAGCGGTGGAAGCCGCCGCCGAGCTGGTCGAACATCCCTCCGGCCGCCATCCGGTCGAGCGTGTGGGCGGCCATCGCCAGCGCACCGTCGTCGCCGCGCGCACCGAGCCGCAGCAGGAGGTCGATCACCATCGCCTGGGGGAACTTGGGAGCGCCTCCGAAGCCGCCGTCGGCCCGGTCGTAGGCGGCTTCGATGCCGGCGCGCGCCTGGTGCAGCAGCTCGGGGGTCGGGCCCTCGTCCGAACGCGGCAGCCTCGCTGCGATCCCGATGTGGCCGGTGAGTCGCTGCGCCTGCTCTTCGACCTCGGACCGGCGCTCGCGCCACGTCTGGGCGATCGCCACCAGCAGCGTGGTGAAGGCGGGGAGCCCGTGGCGATCCTGCGGTGGAAAGTAGGTGCCTCCGTAGAACGGGCGCCCGTCCGGGGTTGCGAACACGGTCAGCGGCCAGCCGCCCTGGCCGGTCATCGCCGTGACCGCGTCCATGTAGATCGAGTCGAGGTCGGGCCGTTCCTCACGGTCGACCTTGATGCACACGAAGTTGTCGTTCATCACCTGCGCCGTGCGCGGGTCGGAGAACGACTCGCGCTCCATCACGTGGCACCAGTGGCACGCGGCGTAGCCGATCGAGATCAACAAGGGGACGTCGCGCCGACGCGCCTCGGCCAGTGCCTCGTCGCACCACGGCCACCAGTCGACCGGGTTGTCGGCATGCTGCAGGAGGTAGGGACTGGTCGCGTCGCCCAGCCGGTTCATCGGGATCTCCCTCCGGACGAGGTCTCAAGCTCCAGGCTCTCACGTCTGCACGCCCGGCCGGGCCCGGCGGATGCGTATCACGGCGTAAAAACCGGCCGCTCGCGTAGCCTGGGTCCTGCGATGGCCGGGCTCGCCTACCTGCTGCTGCCCGTCACCGGGCTGCTCGCCTACTTCGGGGGGCGGGGGCGTACGCGCCTGCACGGGGGCCAGGCGGTCGTGCTCGGCGTGCTGTGGCCCGCGGTGCTCTACGCGTGCTCCGCGTGGACGCCGAGTGCCACCCAGGTCGCATTCGTGGCCGGCACGGTGCTATGGCTGGGGTTCCTGATCGCGGCGGCCGCGGGGCGCGATCCCAAGCTGCCGTGGGTGTGGCGCTGGCTGAGCCGCTCCACCGATGCGGCGCCCTGATCCGGTGCGCGTCACGGCCTCGGGGTGAAGCACATCCTGCAGGTCGTGGCACTGCCGCCGTTGATCGCCCCGCAGCTCGGGCAGCGCCAGTGCTCGCCGGCGGGCTGCTGCTCGACCGCGGGCATCGTCGCCGTGGCCTGCTCTCCCCTGCCGAGCAGCACCTCCGGCGCGGCCTGCTGCCATTGGCCCGTGGTCTCCTCGTAGACCAGCAGCTCGTCCCCGCGCACGAACCACCAGCGTCCGTCGCGCTCGAACGGCTCCTCCTGTGGGAGATCGGCGAGCGAGGTCGGGGCCGGCCGGACCGCCTCCGGCGCCGGTTCGCCGGTCCCCGCGGCCGCGTGCTCGGTCGCTTCCCCCGCCGGGGCGGCCCAGGCGCGCTCCTCCTCGAGCGCCTCTCCGCTACGGACCTCCTCCTGCACCGGCACCGCCTCTTCGGCCTGCACCGGCAGCCCCTCTTCCTGGGCCGGCTCGGGGGTCGCTGCGACCCCGGAACCCTCCTCCGCCCACGCAGGCGCCCGTTCGTCCTCGGCTCCGGCGGCGGCCGCCTCGGCCCCCTCTGCACGCGCCGCCTGCGTCTCCGCTCCGGCAAGGGCCGGTTCGCCCTCGGGTGCGGTCTCGGTCTCCGGTGCGGCTTCCGCCTCAGGTGCGGCTTCCCGCCCGGGTGCGGTCTCGGACTCCAGCGCTCCGGTCGCGGCCTCTGCCGGGGTCGCCTGCGCCGCAGCGCCGGCCGCCGCGGTCTCCGCCGGCTCGGACGCTTCGGTCTCTGCCGCCGCAGGGGTGCGCGCCGCGCCCTCACGTGCGCCGCGCAGCGATCGCTCGATGTGGCCGACGGCACGGACGATCACGAGCAGAACCACGAGGACGAGGAAGGTCACGACCAGCGTCGCGAGCTGCAGCACGTCGGTGTTAGGCATGAGCCCCCCTTGTATCGGTCGTTTGCCGGGAATCTTGACCTACATCACGCAACGGCACCCGCGCCCGGCCAGCATCGCGCCACGACCGAGGTGGCGTCATCGTGCGCCGCGGCTCCCCGGCGGGGCCCCGGGCGTCCGGTAGCATCCCCTTGCCGGTGCTCGTAGCGACATGGGGTGCTCGTGTTCGTAGGGGCGGTCGCGGCGCGCCGCCGGTGGCATCGCGGGGCCCGGACGAGGGCCCGGGGCGCGCGGGGGCCTAGGGTGCCGGGCATCTGTCTCGTCGGCCTCCAGTGGGGGGACGAGGGCAAGGGCAAGGTCACCGACCTCCTCGCCGGCGACGTCGACGTCGTCGTGCGCTACCAGGGGGGCAACAACGCCGGTCACACCGTGGTGGTGGATGGGGCCCGCTACGCGCTGCACCTGATACCGACCGGGATCCTCTACCCGGGCTGCGTGCCGGTGATTGGCAACGGCGTGGTGATCAACCCGCAGGTGCTGCTCGAGGAGATGGAGGCGTTGGAGGCCCGGGGGGTCGACGTGTCGCGCCTGCGGATATCCGGCAACGCGCACCTGATCATGCCTTACCACCTCGAGCTCGACCGGGTCACCGAGCGCCGTTTGGGCAAGAACCGCCTCGGCACCACCAAGCGCGGTATCGGCCCCGCCTACGCCGACAAGGCGGCGCGCGTCGGTCTGCGCGTGCAGGACCTCCTCGACCCCAAGATCTTCGGTGAGAAGCTCGCCGTCGTGCTCAAGGAGAAGAACCTGGTGTTGACGCGCGTCTACGGCCGGCTGCCGTTCGACGCCCGGGAGATCTCCGACGCCTACCTCGCCTACGGCGAGCGCCTGCGCCCCTACATCACCGACACCGCGGCGCTCGTCCAGCACGCCCTCGACGACGGCCGCACGGTGCTCTTCGAAGGAGCGCAGGCGACGATGCTCGACCTCGATCACGGCACGTATCCCTTCGTGACCTCGTCTAACCCGGTGGCGGGCGGCGCCTGCGCGGGTGCTGGTATCGGCCCTCGGGACATCGATCGGGTGATCGGGGTGACCAAGGCCTACTGCACGCGCGTCGGCTCCGGGCCCTTCCCCTCCGAGGCCGATCCCGCCGACGCGGAGGTGCTGGTCGAGGCCGGCGGGGAGTACGGAACGACCACCGGACGACGGCGCCGCACCGGCTGGTTCGATGCGGTCGCCGCCCGCTACGCGGCACGCCTCAACGCGCTCACCGAGCTCGTGGTCACCAAGCTCGACGTGCTCTCGGCCTTCGAGCGCGTCAAGGTGTGCGTCGCCTACACCTTCGAGGGCCGGCGCTACGACGGCTTCCCCGAGCATCAGACCGTGTTCAACAAGTGCACGCCGATCTACGAGGAGCTCCCCGGGTGGGACGCGGACATCACCGGAGCGCGCCGGCCCGAGGACCTGCCCGCAGCGGCGCGCACCTACGTCGAGGCGGTACAGGAGCTCGTGGGAGTGCCGGTGACGTGGGCATCGGTGGGCCCCGGGCGGGACCAGATCGTGCGGTTCCGGCGATGAAAGTCCTGTTGCTCGGGTCGGGGGGCCGGGAGGCGGCGCTGGCGTGGGCGCTGGCCCGGTCGCCGTCGGCGCCGGAGGTCACGGTGATGCCCGGCAACCCGGGCATCACGGAGGCCGAGCGCATCCCCGGCGATCCCTGCGACGCCGCCGCGGTGGTCGACGCGG
>CADDZG010000193.1 GCA_902812355.1 Actinomycetota bacterium
CCCATGACCCGAGCGCGCGACCCCGCCCCCGCCGCTCGCAGCCCGAGCGCAGCCACCGTCACCGACCACGCCACCAGGGCCAGGGTGAGGGCCACCGAGAGCGCGGCCCACAGGCGCGCGACCGCATCGGACACTGCCGCGCCGGCGAGGAAACCGGGCCCCGCGACCACCGCATCGAGCGGCAGCAGGACGGCGAGCGCGAGGACCAGGGGCAGGCCGCTCAGACCGGCCACGATGCGCAGGCTGCGAGCGTCTGCCGGCGGCCGCGCCACGCGCAGGTGCCCCCACGCCCCGTACAGCACCAGGCCCCCGACTCCGCCGACCGCACCTGTCAGCAGCGCCGCGCCGATCAGGCTCCACGCATGCTCGGGCGACGCGCCCGAGCGCAGGCCGGTGAGAGCACCGACCTGCAGCCATGCGAGCATCAGCCCGGCCCCACCGATCGCCGCGCACACGTAGGGAGCGAGACCTTCGGCCGGGCGCTTGCCGATCTCGGCCCGCTCCAGGGCGCGGCGCCGGGCCGACGCGAACCCGGCGGCGGGATCGGTGAGCACGTTCCTCAGCACCGCGCCCAGCTGCGCCGATGCGGCGCTGCGGGCCGACACGCGGCTCATGCCGCGACCCCGGTGAGGTAGTCGTTCAGGCTGCGTCCGGTGAGCCGCTCGTAAGCCTCGACGTAGCGGGCGCGCGTCGCGGCGACGACGTCGGCGGGCAGCGCCGGCGGCGGCGGGCTGTGATCCCATCCGCTGCGATCGAGCCAGTCCCGCAGGTACTGCTTGTCGAACGACGGCTGGCCGCGCCCCGGGACGTAGGTGTCTGCGGGCCAGAAGCGGCTCGAATCCGGCGTCAGGGCCTCGTCGATCAGCACGACCTCGCCGTCGATGAGCCCGAACTCGAACTTCGTGTCGGCGACGATGATGCCCCGGGCCGCGGCGGCCGCAGCCGCGTGCTCGTACACGGCCACCGCCCGGTCACGCGCCGCTTCGT
Source organism: Actinomycetota bacterium (assembly GCA_902812355.1). Lineage (GTDB taxonomy): Bacteria > Actinomycetota > CADDZG01 > CADDZG01 > WHSQ01 > CADDZG01. The sequence goes on from CADDZG010000193.1 coordinate 988, forward strand.
ACGACGCGGGCCCGCAAATCGATGCCGCCTCGGCCTCGGTGATGTTCTCGTCGTGGCCGCTGGTCGCCTTGGTCGCCGGCGTGAGCAGCGGGCGCGGCAGGCGGTCGGCCTCGCGCAGACCGTCGGGGAGCGCGTGCCCGCACACCCTTCCAGTGGCGCGGTACTCGCGCCAACCGGAACCGGCGAGGTAGCCGCGCACGACGAACTCGACCGGCAGCGGTTCGGCTCGCCGGCACAGCATCGCCCGCCCCGGGAGATCGTCGAGACCCACGTCGGGCAGGTCGCGCGCCGCGACCGAGATCATGTGGTTGGAGCACAGCGACGCGGTGGCCTCGAACCAATGGGCGGATAGCCCGGTGAGCACCTTGCCCTTGTCCGGCACCGGCTCGCGCATCACGACGTCGTAGGCGCTGATGCGGTCCGAGGCCACGAGCAGCAAGGCGTCGTCGCCCACCGTGAAGATCTCTCGTACCTTGCCGGAGCCGACGTGCCTGGCCTCTGCGGTGGGCATCTCGTCTACAGGCTCTCCAGGCGCTCGAAGATCACGTCCGTGTTCGCAAGATATCCCGTGGGCCGGAAACAATCGTCGATCTCCGCCGGTTCCAGCTGCGCGATCACGTCGGGATCGTCCTTGAGCAGCTCCAGCAGCGAGCGGCCCGAGTGCCATGCGGTCATGGCGTTGCGCTGCACGAGCTCGTAAGCCTCCTCGCGCTGTAGCCGGCCCTTGGCCAGCAGGGCCGAGAGCACGTTCTGGGAGTGCACGAGACCCAGAGAGGCCTCCAGGTTGCGCGCCATCGCTTCCTCGTCGACCACCATGCCGTCCACGACCCAGCGGAAGCGGTCGAGCATGTAGTCGAGCACGATGCAGGCGTCCGGCAGGGTGATGCGCTCGACCGAGGAGTGTGAGATGTCACGCTCGTGCCACAGGGCAACGTTCTCGAAGCCGGTGTGGGCGTAACCCCGCAGCAGGCGAGCGAGCCCGCAGATGCGCTCGCACACCACGGGGTTGCGCTTGTGCGGCATAGCAGACGAACCCTTCTGGCCGGGAGCGAAGGGTTCTTCGACCTCCCGCACCTCGGTGCGTTGGAGATGGCGGATCTCCTGGGCGAAACGCTCGAGCGAGGCGCCGGTGAGGGCGATCGCGGCAAGCAGCTCGGCGTGACGGTCGCGCGCCACGACCTGGGTAGCCGCAGGCTCGATCGCCAGGCCCAGGCGCTCGCACACGTAGGCCTCGACGTCGGGGGGCAGCTGCGAGTAGGTACCGACCGCCCCGGACAGCTTGCCGACCGCGACCGCGTCGCGGGCCCGGCGCAGGCGGTCGCGATCGCGCGCCAGCTCGAAGGCCCACCCGGCGAGCTTGATCCCGAACGTGGTCGGCTCGGCGTGGACCCCGTGGGTACGGCCGGCCATGCGGGCATCGCGGTGGCGCAAGGCGCGCCGGCGCACCGACTCCGTCAGCAGGCCCACGCCCTCGATCAAGAGATCGCAGGCGTCGCGCAGGGCGACCGCTTGGGCGGTATCGACGACGTCGGACGACGTCAGGCCAAAGTGGAGATGGCGCCCCGCGTCGCCGACGTTCTCGCGCACGTTCTCCACGAACGCGACGACGTCGTGATGACGCACCGCTTCGATCTCCGCGATGCGGTCGAGGTCGAAGGACGCACGCTGCTTGATCGCGGCGAGATCCTCCGGGGGCACGTCGCCGCGCCGGACCCGGGCCTCCACCGCCAGGATCTCGACCTCGAGCCAGCGGGCGAAACGGGCCCGGTCGTCGAAGATGCCGGCCATCTCGGGCCGGCTGTAGCGGGGGATCACCGGGTGATGTTAGCCGGGCCCCACGACGGGCGACCATGGGCGGGGCCGTCCACGGCGGGGCGTCGCCGCACGATCGTGCCGGGTGGAACGGCGGGCTGCGACGCGGCGGTCACGCGCGCACGTCTACCGGCGGCAGGTCGGGTACGAGGCGCCGCAGCGTGTCCACGCCGCGCCCCAGCGTGGCGGGGTCGCCGCACAGGGTCACATGGCCGAGCTTGCGCCCCGGCCGGGCCCCCTTGCCGTAGAGGTGCAGGTGCAGGCCGGGGATCGCAAGCAAGGCGTCGACGTCGGGGACCTCGCCGATGAGGTTGACCATGATCGCGGGACCGGTCGGCGCGGTCGGGCCCGGCGGAGCACCGGTCACCGCCCGCACGTGGTTCTCGAACTGCGAGGTCACCGCCCCCTCGATGGAGTAGTGGCCCGAGTTGTGCACGCGCGGGGCCATCTCGTTGCCCAACAGCTCACCGTCGGCTTCGAACATCTCGATCGCCACAACGCCGACGTAGCCGAGCGAGTCGAGCAGGTGGGTGGCGACCGACTCGGCATGTCGCTGCAGGGCGTCGGGCACCGCGGGGGCCGGCGCCAGGCTGAGCCGCAGGATCCCCCGGCGGTGATGGTTCTCGATCAGGGGATAGAAGGCGCTCTCCCCCGTGGTCGAGCGCACGGCCAGCAGGGACAGCTCGCGCTCGAAGGGAACCACGGTCTCGAGCAGGCACGGGACCTCTCCGAGCGAGCGGAAAGCGTCCGCGGCGTCACCGGGGTCGTCGATGCGCACCTGACCCTTGCCGTCGTACCCCTGGCGCCGGGTCTTGAGCAGGCACGGCACACCCACACGCGCCACCGCACGCTCGAGGTCGGCGGCCTCCGACACCGCCTCGTAGGGCGCGACGGCAAGCCCCACCGAGGCGAACAGCCGCTTCTCGGCGAGGCGGTCCTGAGCCGCCCCCAGGGCCTGCGGCGGGGGCCACAGCGGCACCTCGCCGACGACCTGCTCGGCGGCGCTCTCGGGCACGTTCTCGAACTCGTAGGTGACGACGTCACTGCGAGCGGCAAGCTCGCCGAGGCCTTCGGCGTCGTCGTACGCGGCCACGATCAGGTCCCCCACCTGGCCCGCGCATGCGTCGGGGGCGGGATCAAGGAAGGTGAAGACATGGCCGAGGGGGTAACCGGCGAGGGCAAGCATGCGTCCGAGCTGGCCGCCGCCGAGGACGCCGATCCTCAACGACCTAGTCCTCCGCCGGGTCGGGATGCTCGAGCACGGCCCTCGCCTGCTCCGCGGCGAACCCTTCGAGAGCGCGTGCCAGGCCGGCGTCGCCGAGGGCGAGGATGCGGGCCGCCAGCAGCGCGGCGTTGCGCGCTCCGGCGGGTCCTATCGCCATGGTCGCCACCGGCACCCCGCCGGGCATCTGCACGATCGACAGCAACGAGTCGAGTCCGGACAGCGCCGACGAGCGCACCGGCACGCCGATCACCGGCAGGGTCGTCTTGGACGCGGTCATGCCCGGC
>CADDZG010000194.1 GCA_902812355.1 Actinomycetota bacterium
CCGTGGCGCGGGGGCGCGCCCGTGCCGCAGCCACCCGCCGCGGCCGGCGCGGCTTGCGGTCGACGACCTCGGCTTCGGACACGCCCAGCAGCGGGCGGAGGAAGTCGCCGGTGTAGGAACCGGCGGTGCGAGCGACGTCCTCGGGGGTCCCCTCGGCGATCACCCGGCCCCCGCGGTTGCCGCCCTCGGGACCGAGGTCGATGATGTGGTCCGCGGTCTTGATCACGTCGAGGTTGTGCTCGATCACCACCACCGTGTTGCCCTGATCCACGAGGCGGTGCAGCACGCCCAGCAGCTTGTTGACGTCCTCGAAGTGCAGGCCGGTGGTCGGCTCGTCCAGGATGTACAGGGTCCGTCCGGTCGAGCGTTTGGACAGCTCGGAGGCCAGCTTGACGCGCTGCGCCTCGCCGCCCGACAACGTCGGAGCCGGCTGGCCCAGCTTGATGTAGCCGAGGCCGACGTCGCGCAGCGTGTCCAGGTGCCGGGCGATCGGTGGGATCGCGGCGAAGAAACCGCATGCTTCCTCGACGCTCATGTCAAGGACCTCGGCGATGTTGCGGCCCTTGTAGCGGACCTCGAGCGTCTCCCGGTTGTAGCGCCTGCCCTTGCACACCTCGCACGGGACGTAGACGTCGGGCAGGAAGTGCATCTCGATCTTGATCGTCCCGTCGCCGGCGCAGGCCTCGCAGCGCCCTCCCTTGACGTTGAAGGAGAACCGCCCCGGCTGATAGCCGCGCCGGCGGGCGTCGGTCGTCCGGGCGAACAGCTTGCGGATGTGGTCGAAGACGCCGGTGTAGGTGGCGGGGTTGCTGCGCGGCGTGCGGCCGATCGGGCTCTGGTCGATGTCGATCACCTTGTCGATCTGCTCCAGGCCCTCGATCGTGCGGTGCTTGCCCGCCACGAGCCGGGCGTTGCGGTTGAGGGCGCGGTGCACGGCCTTGAAGAGCACGTCGTTGATCAGCGTCGACTTGCCCGAGCCCGACACCCCCGTCACGGCGATGAAACAGCCGAGCGGGAAAGCGACGTCGATGTCTGCGAGGTTGTGCTCGCGCGCCCCTCTCACGACGACACGGCCACGCGGCGGACGCCGGCGCTCGGGGATCGGGACCTTGCGGCGTCCGGCGAGGTAGTCGCCGGTCAGCGTGTGCTTGTCGAGCAGTTCCTTGAGCGTCCCCGAGTGGACGATCTCGCCCCCATGCTCCCCCGCTCCCGGCCCGATGTCGACGATGTGGTCGGCCGCCAGGATCGTCTCCTCGTCGTGTTCCACCACGATCAGGGTGTTGCCGAGGTCGCGCAGGCGCAGCAGGGTGTCGATCAGACGCCGGTTGTCGCGCTGATGCAGGCCGATCGACGGCTCGTCGAGCACGTACAGGACCCCCACCAGGCCCGAGCCGATCTGGGTCGCCAGCCGGATCCGCTGGGCCTCGCCCCCGGCCAGCGTCGCCGAGGGCCGGGACAGGGTCAGGTAGTCGAGCCCAACGTCGAGCAGGAAGCCGAGCCTGGAGTGGATCTCCTTGAGCACCCGGGCCGCGATCGTCGTCTCACGCTCGCCGAGCTCGAGGTTCCGCAGGAACGCGTCCGCGTCGGCGATCGACAGCTCGCAGAGATCGAAGATGCTCTTGCCGCCGACGGTCACCGCCAGCGACTCCGGCCGCAGTCGCGCCCCCTTGCAGGCGGGGCAGGGAACCTCCCTGAAGTACTGCTCGTAGCGCTCGCGTGCCGCATCGGACTCCGCCTCCTCGCGGCGCCTCTCGAGCCAGTGCACAACTCCCTCGAACTCGGTCCAGTAGGAGCGGATCCGGTTGAAGCGGTTGCGGTAACGCACGTGCACCTGCTCCTCATCCGAGCCGTAGAGCACGATGTCGCGCGCCCGCTTGGGCAACCTGCGGAACGGCGTATCCACGTCGAAGCCGAAGGTGTCGGCGACCGAACGCAGCAGCCGGTCGAAGTACTGGCTCGTGCGGTTGGCCCACGGTGCCAGGGCCCCTTCCGCCAGGGACCTGTCGGGATCGGGGACGACCAGCTCGGGGTCGACCTCGAGGTGGATCCCGAGGCCGTCGCAACGTTCGCATGCCCCGTAGGGCGAGTTGAACGAGAAGTTGCGCGGTGCCAGCTCGTCGAACGAGATGCCGCAGTGCAGGCAGGCGAAATGCTGGCTGAACATGACGTCCTCGCCGTCGTCGTCGACGAGGTCGATCGCCGCCACGCCGTCGGCCAGACCCAGGGCGGTCTCGATCGAGTCCGCGAGGCGCGACCGCACGCCCTCGCGCATCACCAGCCGGTCGACGATCACGTCGATGTCGTGCTGGTAGTAGCGATCGAGGCGGATCTTGCCGGACAGCTCGATCGTCTCGCCGTCCACCCGCGCCCGCACGAAGCCCCGGCGGACCAGGTCCTCGAACAGCGCGGTGAACTCGCCCTTGCGGGTGCGCACGATCGGGGCCAGCACCTGGAAGCGGGTGCCCTCGGGCAGCTGCAGGATTTGCTCGACGATCTGCTCGGGCGTCTGGCGAGCGATCGGCCGCCCGCAGCGGTGGCAGTGAGGGTGCCCGATGCGCGCGTACAGCAGTCTCAGGTAGTCGTAGATCTCGGTGATCGTGCCCACCGTCGAGCGGGGGTTCTTGGGCGCCGACTTCTGGTCGATCGAGATCGCCGGCGACAGGCCCTCGATGAAGTCGACGTCGGGCTTGTCCATCTGCCCGAGGAACTGACGGGCGTAGGCCGACAGGGACTCGACGTAGCGCCGCTGCCCCTCGGCGTAGATCGTGTCGAAGGCGAGCGACGACTTGCCCGAGCCCGAGATCCCCGTGAAGACGATCAGGGACTCGCGCGGCAGCTCGAGATGGATGTTCTTGAGGTTGTGCTCTCTCGCCCCCCGGATCACGAGCAGGTCCGAGGAGCCGTCGGGGGCCGGGGGCATAGACCGTCATCGTAAACGACCCGGTTGTAACTCCGGGGAGCCGGACCCGCCGTGCTCTCCGAAGAGACCTCCGCCTTCGGGCCCGGATATCCTCGGGCCATGCCTACCGGACCCGCGCCGCCCACGCCCCTCGGCGACGCCGAGGTGTCGGCGTGGCGCGACGAGTTCCCAGTGCTCGCCCGGCGCACCTACCTGATCTCGGCGTCGCTCGGCCCCCTGTCCCGGCGCAGCCGCGAGCTGGCACAGCAACACCTCGACCTGTGGGAGCGTCTCGGGCCGGAAGAGCTGTGGGTCGACCACGGCCTGCCGATGCTGCAGGCGTGCCGCGAGCGCTTCGCCGCCCTCATCGGAGCCGACGCCGACGAAGTGGCGATCGTGCCCTCGGTGTCGGCGGGGCTGTCCAGCCTGATGACCTGCTTCGACCTGCGCGAGCGCGACAAGGTCGTCGCCTCGGACATGGACTTCCCGACCAACCACTACGTCTACCGGGCCAACGAGCGCCGCGGCCTCAAGCTCGACGTGGTGGCCAGCCCGGACGGCGTGCGCGTCGACGAGGACGACCTGATCGGACGGATCGACGACCGCACCCTGCTCGTGTCCACGAACCGCTCGCTGTTCGAGTCGTCGTGGCTGATGGACCTGCCCCCGGTGGTCGAGGCGGCGCATGCCGCGGGCGCTTACGTGTTGGTGGACGATTTCCACGGCTCCGGCGTCGTGCCGATCGACGTCCACGCCCTCGGCGTCGACTTCCTGCTCTCGGGAGCACTCAAGTGGCTGATGGGCGGGCAGGGGATCGCCTTCCTGTACGTCCGGCGCGATCTCATCCCGGCCCTCGAGCCGCTGGTGGTCGGGTGGTTCGGCACCAGGGAACCGTTCGCCTTCGACCGCTCGGGACTGCACCTGCGCGACGACGCCCGGCGTTTCGAGACCGGCACCTACGCCATGCCGCAGGCCTTCACCGCCGCCGGAGGGCTCGACATCGTCCTGTCGGTCGGCGTGGAAACGATCCGGGCGCGCAGCCTCGAGCTCACGGCGGCGGTGATCGAGCTCGCCGACGAAGCGGGGCTCGAGGTGGCCACGCCTCGCCGGGCGGAGCGGCGCGGGGGCCTGGTGCGGGTGCGCATGCCCGGCGGCCGGTCCCAGGCCGAGCACATCTTGCACGCCCTGCTGGAACGCGATGTCGTGGTCGACCAGCGGGGCGACGCCCTGCGCATCTCGCCCCATTTCTTCAACACCCACGACGACCTCCGTCGCTGCTTCGACGCGCTCGCCGCTCTCCTGTAGGAGCCGACGGTGCCGGACCTGCCCGAGCTCCTCGTCGCCGACGCCGGCGCATGGCATGCCTGGCTCGAGCGCAACCACGCGTC
>CADDZG010000195.1 GCA_902812355.1 Actinomycetota bacterium
CCCTGATCGAGCGCGCCGACCCGGCCCGGCGGCCCCTGGGGGCCCGGCTCGAGGCTCTGGCCCGGCTCGACGTCTCCTCGTGGGACCCGCAGGGATGCCCGCTGTGCGCCCGCGGCGTGGCCCTCGACGACCCCGGCAGCCGCCGCCTGTGAGCGGCGGGAGCGATATGCTCGCCGCCGGCCCGGAGCCGGGCGACCCCGCCGGTCTATAATCCTCAGCGGTCATGGAGGCGCCGGGGGGCGGCGCTCCGGCCTTGACCCTCGATCACCCGACGGAGGAGGAACCGGATGCCACAACCCCCTCGGCTCAGCGAGGAGCAGCGGCGCGAGGCCCTGGCCAAGGCGGCCGAGGCGCGCCGGAGGCGCGCTGAGCTCAAGGAGCAGCTCAAGAGCGGCCGCATGTCGCTCAAGGAGCTGCTGGACTCGGGTGACGACGACATCGTGGGCAAGATGAAGGTGTCCGCGGTGCTCGAGTCACTGCCCGGCGTCGGCCGGGTCAAGGCCCGCAAGATGATGGAGCAGCTCGACATCTCCGACTCCCGCCGCATCCGGGGGCTGGGCGCGAAGCAGAAGGAGAACCTGCTGAGCGAGTTCGGCCGGCGCTAGTGGCCGAGTGCGCACCCGCCGCCGTGCCGAGCCCGTTCGCCGGGCCCCCCGCGGCCGGCTGATCCGCGTTGGCCGGGCGCGTCATCGTGGTGTCGGGCCCGTCGGGGGCCGGCAAGGGAACGGTGGTGCGTAAAGTGCTCGCCGCCCGCCCCGACCTTGAGCTGTCGGTGTCGGTGACCACCCGCCCCATGCGCTCGGGCGAGCGCGAGGGCGTCGACTACCACTTCGTGCCCCGGGACCGCTTCGTTGCGATGCGGGACGCCGGGGAGCTGCTGGAGTGGGCCGAGGTCTACGGGCATCACTACGGGACCCCGCGCCGTCCGGTCGAAGACGCCGTGGCGCAGGGCCGCGACGTCCTGCTCGAGCTCGACATCCAGGGGGCCCGGGCGATCAAGCGCGCCCTGCCCGAGGCGGTGCTGGTGTTCATCGAGCCGCCGTCGCTGGACGACCTCGTGCTGCGGCTGCGGGGGCGGGGGACGGAGGATCCGGCATCGCTGTCGCAGCGGATCCGGGCCGCCTACGAGGAGATCCGCAGCAAGACCGCCTACGACCACATCATCGTCAACGACGACGCCGAACGGGCCGCGCGGGAGCTGCTCCGTATACTGGACCAGAACCGAAAGGAGAACCCCACATGATCGAACCGCGCATCGAGGACCTGCTGAAGGTCACCGGTTCCAAATACACGTTGGTGAGCGTGGCGGCCAAGCGCAGCCGCCAGATCAACGCCTACTTCAGCCAGCTCGGCGAGGGCGTGTCCGAGTACACGCCGCCGCAGGTGCCGCTCAACCCGGAGCGTGCGCCCAAGCCCCTGTCGATCGCGCTGCAGGAGATCGCCGAGGGCGCGATCGCCTTCGAGCGCACCTCCGACGGGATCAAGTAGGCGGGTCGCCGCCCCCGACGTGGCAGCGATCGAGCCGGCGGTGGCCCAGGGCCGCCGGGTGGTGGTGTGCGTCAGCGGCGGCATCGCCGCGTACAAGGCGGCCGAGGTCGTGCGTGCGCTGGTCCGTTGCGGGGCCGACGTGCGCGTGGCGATGACCCCGGCCGCGACCCGCTTCGTCGGGCCCGACACCTTCGCGGCGCTGAGCGGCCACCGTGTCCTGATCGACCTCTTCGACGCATCCGGCGAGGTTGCCCACGTCGAGCTGGCGCGCGGAGCCGAGCTCGCCGTCGTCGTGCCGGCGACGGCCGACCTTTTGGCACGCATGGCCTACGGCCACGCCGGGGACGCGGTCGCAGCCACGCTACTGACCGTAACCTGCCCGGTGCTGGTCGCCCCGGCGATGCACACCGAGATGTGGGAGCACCCCGCCACCCGGGCCAACGTCGACACGCTCGAACGCCGCGGCGTGACCTTCGTGGGCCCCGAGCGCGGGGAGCTGTCCTCGGGCGACGTCGGGATCGGACGCATGGCCGAGCCCGACGACATCGTCACCGCGGCGCTCACGCTGCTCGCCCGGGGCCAGGACCTCGCGGGGCGGCGCGTCGTGGTCACCGCCGGGGGCACCCAGGAGCCGATCGACCCCGTGCGCTTCATCGGCAACCGCTCCTCGGGGCTCATGGGCTACACGATCGCCCGGGCCGCGGCCCGCCGCGGGGCCAAGGTCACGCTCGTGTCCGGCCCCACCAACCTCCCGCCCCCGCCGGGCGTCGAGCTCGTGCGCGTGCGCACCGCCGAAGAGATGCACGACGCGGTGGTGGCCGTGGCGCCGGACGCGGACGTCATCGTCAAGGCCGCGGCGGTGGCGGATTTCCGCCCGCAGAAGTCCTCGCCGGTCAAGCTCAAGAAGGCGGCCGGCCCCCCCGAGGTGCGCCTCGAGCCGACCGTGGACATCCTCGCCGAGCTCGGCGCGCATCCCGAGCTGCGCAAGCCCGGCGGGTTGCTGATCGGCTTCGCCGCGGAGACCGAAGCCGACCCCGAAGCGCTCGCCCGCGTCGCCGAGGACAAGCGGGCGTCCAAGGGGGCCGACGTGGTCGTGGCCAACGACGTCGGCAGCAGCGACTCGGGCTTCAACGTCCCCACCAACCGCGCCGTCATCGCCACCGCGCGCGGCACCCGCGACGTCGGGCTCGTCACCAAGGCGGCCCTGGCCGAAGCACTGATCGACGAGATCGCCGGTCTGCTGGCGGAGGCTTGAGCGGGACCGGGGGCCGGCGCTCCGGCCGTGGCCGCGCCCCGCTGGGTAGGATGTGGCCCATGCCCGTTCTGTTTACGTCCGAGTCGGTGACCGAGGGTCACCCCGACAAGCTCGCAGACCAGATCTCCGACGCGATCCTGGACGAGATCATCGCCGACGATCCCTTCGCCCGCGTCGCGTGCGAGACCCTCGTCACCACCGGGCTCGTGATGGTGGCGGGCGAGATCACGACCTCGACCTACGTCGACATCCCGGCTGTGGTGCGGCGCACGGTCACTGGGGTCGGCTACACGAGCAGCAAGATCGGCTTCGACGGCGAGACCTGCGGGGTGTCGGTGGCGATCCAAGAGCAATCGCCCGACATCTCGGTCGGCGTCGACGAATCCTTCGAACAGCGCCGTGGCGACGCCGACCCGCTCGACGCCTTGGGGGCCGGCGACCAGGGCATGATGTTCGGCTTCGCCTGCCGCGACAACGAGGACCTCATGCCGATGCCGATCTGGCTGGCGCACCGCCTCGCCCAGCGCATGGCCGAGGTGCGCAAGGCGGGGATGCTGCCGTACCTCAGGCCCGACGGCAAGACCCAGGTGACGATCGGCTACGAGGGAGGCCGGCCGGTGCGGGTGCACAACATCGTGCTGTCGACCCAGCACCAGCCCAACGTCGACATCGAGACGCTGCTCAAGCCCGACCTGATGCAGCACGTGGTGGAGCCGTTGCTGCCGCCCGACCTCGACTCCGACGACGCCGAGGTGATGGTCAACCCCACCGGGGTGTTCGAGATCGGCGGGCCGCGCGCCGACACCGGTCTCACCGGGCGCAAGATCATCCTCGACACCTACGGCGGCATGGGGCGGCACGGGGGCGGCGCGTTCTCCGGCAAGGATCCGACCAAGGTCGACCGCTCGGCCGCCTACGCGGCGCGCTGGGTGGCCAAGAACGTGGTCGCCGCCGGGCTCGCCGACCGCTTCGAGCTGCAGGTCGCCTACGCGATCGGCGTCGCGCACCCGGTGTCGCTGTCGATCGAGTGTTTCGGCACGGAGCACGTCGATCCGGTGCGCATCGAGGCGGCGATCCGCGAGGTCTTCGACCTGCGGCCCGCGGCGATCATCCGGGACCTCGATCTGCGGCGCCCGATCTACCAGGCGACCGCCACCTACGGCCACTTCGGCCGCACCGAGAAGGACTTCACCTGGGAGCGTTGCGACCGCGCCGAGGAGCTGGCGCGGCTGTGCACCTGAGGCCCCCGCCATCGCAGCAGCGGTAGCGGGCGTCGTCCCACTGGTCCCCGCGTGGCGCGTGGACCGCGTCTTCGATTACCTCGTGCCGGACGAGCTGCGGGTGGAAATCGGCAGCTTGGTGCGGATGCCCTTCGGCCACCGGCGCGTGCGCGGCATCGTGGTCAGGCTGTCGGCCGGTCCGGTGGAGGGCGAGCTCGCCGCGATCGCCGCGGTCGTCGCTCCGGCACCGGTCGCCCCGCCCCCGATGCCGGAGGTGCTCACGTGGCTCGCC
>CADDZG010000196.1 GCA_902812355.1 Actinomycetota bacterium
ATCACCATGGACCTGCCCCCCGGCAACTACGTCGCCACCTGCTGGCACACCGGCAAGGCCGGCGGCGGAAGCGGGCCCCCGCACGTGGCGATCGGCATGATCAAGGAGTTCCGGGCGCGATGAGACTGTGGTCGAGAAGCTTGAAGCAGCTCCTGCTGGTAGCGCTGGTCTTGTGCGTGGCGCTGGTGTCCTCCGGGTGCATCCAGAACCCGATCTCGGCGAAGGCGCAGGACATCCACCGGCTCTTCTACATCATCCTGTGGCTCGCCCTGCCGGTATTCCTCGTCGTGTGGGGATCCCTGCTGATCTGCGTCGTGAGGTTCAGGCACCGGCGCGGCGATACCAGCGAGCCGCGCCAGACCGCCGGCAACAACGGGACGATCGCGCTGTTCTTCATCGGCCCGCTCATCATCATCACCCTTTCGCTGCTATTCGGTGAGACGACGTTGGCCAAGGTGGAGCACCCGGACCCGCCGGGCGAGCACCTGCGTATCACCGGGTTCCAGTGGGAGTGGAGCGCCGACTACGTCGATCACGGTTTTACCGTCACCGGCGTAACCAACAAGAAGAGCATGGTGATGGAACTGCCGGTCGACAAGCCGGTGCACGTGACCCTGCTGTCGCACGACGTTATACACGAGTTCTACGTCCCCCAACTGCTGTTCATGAAGAACGCCATACCGGGTCATCCCAATACGTTCAGCTTCACGCCGGACAAGCTCGGCACCTTCAGGGGCCGCTGCGCCCAGTACTGCGGGCTGTGGCACTCCCACATGACCTTCGTCATGAAGGTGGTGACGCCGGAGGCATTCGCCTCGTGGGTCAAGCACGAGAAGAAGGTGTCGAGCTCCGCCACCACCTGTCCGGTGACCGGTTCGTCGGTTGAGATCGAGGCACAGCACATCCAGTGGAACAAGGCGTGCCTCGGGGTCGTGGCCAACAAGCCGTTCAAGCTCCAGATCGAGAACAAGGACGTGGGGATCGCCCACAACTTCGCGATCTACGACAGCCCCAAGCGCAAGCACCAGTACTACGTGACGCCGACGATCACCGGGCCGGCGAAGAAGACCTTCATAGTGCCGGCCCTCAAACCCGGGACCTACTACTTCCAGTGCAACATCCACGGTCCGGCGATGTCGGGCACCCTCATCGTCGGGCAGCCGTCGGGATGAAAGGAGCTCGGATGAGAGACCTGCCTGGACGGGAGAAGGTGGTGTGAACGATGGCGACAACTGAGGTCAGGGTCCCTGCGGCGGCCCCGAGACCGCGCGCCCAGCGGATTCTGGATTGGCTCACGACCACCGATCACAAGAAGATCGGGATCATGTACCTCGTGAACTCGTTCACGTTCTTCGCGTTCGGCGGGGCGATGGCGATGCTGATGCGCACTCAGCTGTTGCAGCCGAACGATCACCTGTTCACTCCGGCCGAATACAACCAGCTGTTCACGATGCACGGGACGATCATGATCTTCATGGTGATCTTCCCGTTGCTGGCGGGCTTCGGCAACTACTTCGTGCCCTTGCAGATAGGCGCCCTGGACATGGCCTTCCCGCGTGTGAACGCCCTGTCGTTCTGGCTGCTCCCCGCGGGCGGTCTGGTGCTGCTGGCAGGGTTCGCCGTCAAGGGTGGCGCCGCCGCGGCGGGGTGGACGAACTACGTGCCCCTGGCGCTTCAGGGCGAGGCCGGAGAGGACCTGTGGCTGCTGGGTCTCCTGATCGTGGGGGTGTCCTCGCTGCTCGGGGCGATCAACTTCATCGTCACGATCCTTCGTCTGAGAGCCCCGGGGATGAGCGTCAGGCGCATGCCGATCTTCTGCTGGGCGACGCTGGGCACCTCCCTGCTGGTCGTCCTCGCGCTGCCGTCGTTCACGGCCAACATCGTCATGATGCTGGCCGACCGCCACCTCGGCACAACCTTCTTCGACCCGGCCCAGGGAGGCAGCGTCGCCAACTACCTCAACACCTTCTGGTTCTTCGGCCACCCCGAGGTCTACATCCTCATCATGGCCGCATGGGGGATCATCTCGGAGATCGTCCCCGTCTTCAGCGGGCGGCCGTTGTTCGGCTACAACGGCGTGGTCCTCGCTCTGATGCTGGTGATCGCGCTGTCCTTCAGCGTGTGGGGGCACCACATGTTCACGACCGGCCTGGTGGACAACTCCTTCTTCACCGTCACCACCGAGTTGATCTCGGTTCCTACCGGGGTGCTTTTCTTCAACTGGCTGGCGACGATGTGGGGGGGCAAGATCCGCTTCGAGCCTCCGATGCTGTTCGCGCTGGGATTCATCGCCATGTTCGTGATCGGCGGGATCGACGGCGTGTGGATGGCGTCTCCGGCCATGGACTACGCCATCCACGACACCTACTTCGTGGTGTCGCACATCCACTACGTCCTCTTCGGCGGAACGGTCTTCGCCGTCATGGCCGCGATGTACTACTGGTTCCCGAAGATGACCGGGCGCATGCTGGACCGCAAGCTGGCTTACGTCCACTTCTGGCTGATGCTGATCGGGTTCAACGTGGCCTTCTTCCCGATGCACTACCTCGGCCTGGACGGCATGCCGCGGCGGATCGCGGAGTACCCGGCGAACGCCGGCTGGACGATGCTCAACATCCTGTCCTCTTCCGGTGCCTACCTGATCGCGGTGTCGATGCTGGTCGCTCTGGCCAACCTCGTGATCACACTGCGGCGTCCGCGCACCGCCCCAGCGGACCCGTGGGAGGGCTACACGCTCGAGTGGGCGACGAGCTCGCCGCCCCCGCCGCACAACTTCGACGTTTTGCCTCCGGTGCACTCCGAGCGGCCCGTCTACGACCTGCGCAGGGCCGCGGTGACCGAGGAGGTGGCCGGCGCATGAGCGCGGTCGAGAGGGTCATGCAGGCGGCCGAGGATCAACGAGGTACGCGCGCCATCAGCAGCTCGGTGATGGGCATGGCGATCTTCGTCGCCTCGGAGGCCATCTTCTTCGCTGCGTTCTTCGGGGTCTACGCGTCCTCGTTCGCGTCGGAGAGCGTGTGGCCGCCCAAGCAGATCCCGCTGCCCGGCTTGGTGATCCCGACCGCAGACGTCATCGTGCTGGTGCTCAGCGGACTCTTTCTCACGGGAGCTTTGGCCACCCTGCGGCGCGGCGCGGAGCGGACGACGGTGCTGTGGCTCGCGGCCGCTACCGCCGGTGCGCTGGGATTCCTCGCGCTGCTGCTGGCCGGCTACGCCGGCGTCGGTTTCGGGATCAAGGACGGGATCTACGCGTCGCTGTTCTACGTGGTCACCGGTCTCGAGGTCGCCCACGCGGTCGGGGGGGTCGTGCTGTTCGGGACGGTGTTCGTGCGCGCCGCCAACGGCGAGCTCGCTTTGCGCCACGACCCGGTGCAAGCGGCGGCACTTTACTGGTACTTCGTGATCGCCCTAGGCATCGTGGTCTTCCTGATCTTCTACCTGGGAGCGACCCTGTGACGCGCGCGCGGAGGCAGACATGAAGGAGTTCCTGATCCACGCCGGCGGGATCGGCACATACCTAGTCGAGGCCGGGGTGATCTACGGGATGGTGAGCCACGAGTACGTCGGCTTCCCGCTGATCGTGGTCGCCGGCTTTGGCTTCCTGTTCATATGCGCCTACATCGCCTGGGTCGCCTCCCGCGCGACGCGCCCCGCCCCCGCGGCCCCTCAGGCACGTGCCCGGGTGGTGGAAGAGGAGCCCCACGTGCTGCCGACTCCGTGGCCGCTCGTCTTCTCGGTGGCTACCGTGCTGGTGGTGGTGGGAGCGATGACGATCCACTGGGTGCTGATCGCGGCCGCGGCCGTGTTCGTCGCCGCCGGGGTGGGGTGGTTGATCGACGTCATGAGGCAATGGCGCCACCCGCCGCACCACGCAGCCGGGTCGGTGTCCCCCCACGGGCCGGTCACCGATGCGGTCGATACCCACGAGGGTGCATGATGGGGGTCGCCAGGCGGCGTGTATCGCCTCCGGCCCGGGGGATGGTGGTCAACATGGCACGTCCTTACGACGAGTGCATCCGCTGCGGCAAGCCGGTCGGCTGGGGTAGGTCGGTATGCAACGACTGCAACCCGGCGGGGCTGCCGGAGCCCAGCCCGGCGCAGTATCACGCCACGGTGTTCCTGTCCGTGCTCGTGGCTCTGATCGTGCTCGGGGTGGTCGCCGTCCTGCTGCACTAGGGGGTGGTCGCCGGCGGTCGCCCCGCCCGGCGGCGTGGGCGGCGGCGGCGATCGTCTACCTCGGGTTCGTCGCGGG
>CADDZG010000197.1 GCA_902812355.1 Actinomycetota bacterium
CCGCCCCGCCGTGCCGCCCCCGCCCGACGCCCGGCGGTCGTCTGATGCGGCCGGGGGCCCCCGCCTACAGGGCGATCGCGGCGAAGAGCACGACGCGCGGCTTGGGCTCGTCGAGCTCGATCAACACCAGGCGCTGCCACGTACCCAGCGCCGGGGCCCCGTCGATCACCGGGACCAACTGGGACGTCCCTCCAACTACGAGCTGGGATACGTGGGCGTGCCCGTTCACGCGCTCGTCCTCGGTGAGATTCTGTGTTCGGCGCGACAGATCGTCGTGCGCGTAGTAGGCATCGCACGGCGCCAGCCGCTCGAGCAGGGCCGAGAGGTCCTCCTGAATGCCGTCCTCCCACTCGTTGATCGCCAACGAGCACGTCGTGTGCATCGTGAAGGCGATCACGACGCCGTCGCGCAGCTGAGCCCGGTCGATCGCGGCGCAGAGCTCATCGGTGAGATCGACGAAGCCGTGGCGCCGGGGCGCGGTGACCACGGCGCGGTGCAACGCGGACGTCGTGGCTCTCATCGGCCGACCTCCGCCTTCACCGGAAGCTGCATCCGGAACAGTGCGCCACCGCCGTCGCGGTGCTCGGCGACGATGGTGCCGCCGTGGGCCTCGACTATCGAGCGCACTATGGCGAGGCCGATCCCGGTCCCGCCGTCGCCGCGCGACCGGGCCCGGTCGACCCTGTAGAAGCGCTCGAAAACGCGCGTGAGGTCTTCATCGGGAATCCCCGGCCCCCGGTCCGCCACGGTCAGCTCGCAGTGCCCGTCGCGGGTCGCCGCGGTGATGTCGATCCTGCCTCCATCGGGGGTGAAGCGCGCCGCGTTGTCGACCAGGTTGAACAGCACCTGGTGCAACAGGCGCGGGTCGGCGTCGAGGGTCAGCTGCGGGTCGATCTCCAGGACGATGTCGAGGTCGCTGCGAGCCCGCAGGGTGCAGACCTCGGCGGCGACGGCCCGGGCGATGTCGGCCGGGGCCACCCGCTCGGGTTCGAGACGGATGTCGCCCGCCTCGAGCCGGCTGAGGTCGAGCAGCTGTTCGACGAGGCTGCCGAGGCGGTCGCACTGGTCGAGCATGACCGCGAGGCTCGCCGGGTTGGGCTCTTCGATACCGTCGAGGATGTTCTCGAGGTGGGCCTTGAGCGCAGACACCGGCGTCTTGAGCTCGTGGGACACGTTCGCCACGAGCTCGCGCCTGAGCGTCTCGACCTCCTGGAGGTCGCGCGCCATCGAGTTGAAGGCGGCCGCGAGGCGCCCGACCTCGTCCTTGGACCGGGTATTGATGCGCACCTCGTAGTCGCCGCGCGCCATGGCCCGGGCCCCGTCGGCCATGTCGCGCAGCGGCTTGGTCATCCCCCGGGCGAGGACCCGGGCGAGCCCCAGGGCCAGGAAACCCGCCACCACGCCGGAGATCAGCAGCTGCCACCACAACCTGCGCATCAGCTCGATCATCCCGGCCACGGCCCCGGACAGCCCGGGCCCGGAGCTGGCATCGGCGGCGACGGTGAGCCCGACGGTGACGTACATCAGGGCAATCGTGCACGCGACCGCGAACACGATCACGGTGCCGAACTTCATCCGGATGCTGCCGAGCTTCTCGAGCGGGTTGCGCGGCTGCCTCACGCGTCGTCCTCCCGCAGCGCGTAACCGACCCCGTAGACCGTGCGGATGTAGCGGGGCTCGTTGGCCTCGTCGCCGAGTTTGCGCCGCAGTGCGGCGACGTGGGTGTCGACGACGCGGCTGCCGGCAGGGTCCCGGTAGCCCCACACCTCGTCCATCAGCCGCTCCCGGGAAAACACCGTGCCGGGCGAGGACGCGAGCTTGGCGAGGATGTCGAACTGCAGGGGGGTGAGCGCGACCTCCCGGCCCCCGGCGAGCACGCGCCGGCGGCGCTCGTCGATCGTGAGGTCGCGCACCTGGACGGGGCCGTCGGGGGCCGCGGCATGGACCCGTTCGACCCGTCGCAGAATCGCCCGGATCCGCACCGTCAGCTCCCGCATCGAGAAGGGCTTGGTGAGGTAGTCGTCGGCACCGACGGCGAACCCGGCGACCTTGTCGGTCTCGTCGGTGCGTGCGGTCAGCATCAGCACCGGGATCCAGGTGCCGCGCTGCAGCTCCCTGCAGACGTCGAGACCGTCCATCCCGGGCAGCATGAGGTCGAGGACGACGAGGTCGGGCCGCTTCTGACGAGCGAGGTCCAGGGCCCCAAGGCCGTCGTGGGCCACCCGAACCTCGAAGCCCTCGCTCTCCAGGCGGAGCCTGATCGCCTCGGCGATCGGCTCCTCGTCCTCCACCACCAGGATGTCGGCCACGTCGCTGTGTGGGTCGTCCTCGCCGCTAAGACCCTATCTTGCGGCCGCGCAGGCGCGGGACCTTGAGGCCAAGGTGGGCCCAGCAGCGGTCGTTGCGGTTGTAGATCGAGATGCGGGCATCGCAGCCGGGGGCCGAGCAGATGCGTCCGTCCGGGTAGCGGCGATTGGGAGAAGCGGAGCCATGCGGGCGCTCGGCCCGGATCGAACCCATCCTCGTTGCCATCGGCGCACTCCTTGTCTCGACCACAGGGGTTGACGTGCGAGGTCGAGACTAGGGACGGCTCTATCAACGCGGCATGGTGGAGCTGTCAAGACACTGTCAAGAAGGGGCCGTGCGGGCGAGCTCGTGGCGGGCGATCACCATCCTGTGCACCTCGTCGGCGCCGTCGACCAGGTGCAGGGTGCGGGCGTGCGCGTACATCGCCGCCAGGGGGAAGTCCCCGCACAGCCCGGCACCGCCGTGCACCTGGATCGCCCGGTCTATCACCCAGGTGGCGAGCTCGGCGGCCACGACCTTGATCGCCGAGATCTCGGTGCGCGCCGCGCGGGGGCCGTAGACGTCCATCGCCCACGCAGCCTTGAGCGTCAGCAGCCGAGCCTGCTCGATGCGGATCCGGGCCTCCGCGATCCAGTCGCGGATCACTCCCTGGTCGGCGAGCGGGCGCCCAAAGGCGTGGCGCTGCCGGGCGCGCCGGCACATCAGCTCGAGGGCCCGCTCGGCCATGCCCACGGCGCGCATGCAGTGGTGGATCCGTCCCGGGCCGAGGCGGGCCTGGGCGATGGCGAAGCCCTCGCCCGGGGCTCCGAGGAGATTGGACGCCGGTACGCGCACGTCCTCGAAGGCGAGTTCGCAGTGCCCGTGGCCCTCGTGGAAGCCGAATACCGGCAGCGTGCGCACGACCCGCACACCCGGCGCGTCCATCGGCACCAGCACGAGGCTGTGGCGTGAATGGGGGTCGGCGCCGGGATCGCTGAGTCCGAGGAACAGGCACACGCGGCAGCGGGGGTCGGCTGCCCCGGTGATCCACCACTTGCGCCCGTTGAGCACGAGCTCGTTGTGGCGTCGCTCGATCCGGGCCTGAAGGTTGGTGGGGTCGGAGCTCGCCACGTCGGGCTCGGTCATGGCGAAGCAGGAGCGGATCTCCCCATCGAGCAAGGGCCGCAACCACCGCTGCTTCTGCTCGTCGGTGCCGAACGCGGCGAGGATCTCCATGTTTCCGGTGTCGGGCGCGGCGCAGTTCGTCGCCTCGGGGGCCAAGGGGCTCCGCCCCATGATCTCGGCCAGCGGTGCGTAGTCGAGGGTGCCGAGCCCGGCGCCGAGATTGGAGTCGGCGAGGAACAGGTTCCACAGCCCCCTGCGGCGTGCCTCAGCCTTGAGCTCTTCCATCACCGGTACCGGGCCGCGCGGTGCGGTGCGGGACTGCTCCTCGTACACCGGCTCGGCCGGTATCACCCGCTCGGTCATGAACGTCCACAGGCTCTCCTGCAGCCGGCGCGACGCGGCGCTGTGCTCGAAGTCCACGAACGGCCTCCCCTGGGTGCGCGTGGTTGACCCCAGCGACCCTACGCAACCCGAAGGCTCCGTGGCGTGTCCTAGAAGACATGGAACCGACACCCGTCTCCGGCACCGGTTGGCTATGATGGCCGGGCCGCATCCGCGGACGAAGACCGAACTACCGGAGCTGCCGGTGCGACCTCCCCCACACCACCGCCCGATCGGAACCCCGTCGCGCCGCGCCCGCCGCGCCGCTTCGCAACCCAAGAGTTGGAGAGGGCCGGCGCGCGCCGTGGCCCTGGGGGCGGCGCTGACGATCGCCGCGGCCGCATGCGTCTCTCCGGCCGAGGGGGGCGCGGG
>CADDZG010000198.1 GCA_902812355.1 Actinomycetota bacterium
GCCTCGCTACCGTCTGGTGGGGAGGCTCATCAGCTTCGCCCGCGCCGCGCTGCGCTGCTCGGGTGCAGACCGGCTGCGGTGGCGCATCAAGCCGCGGCTGCTGGGAGCCGTGCTGCTGCTGCCCCGGCCCGCCGGCATCCGCCTGCTCGAGACCGTCTACCTGCCGAGCGCGTGGCGGCGCACGCTCACGACCCGGCTGCTGCCGGCCCGCTCGGCCCCTCCGCCGCAGGACGCCGCAGGCCTCGCGCCCCGGTTCCCGCGCGTCGAGCTCGCCCCCCTGCCGGCCGATCCTTTGGTGTCGGTCCTCGTCGCCAACTACAACTACGAGCGCTACCTTGGCCCGGCCCTGGACGGCGTCGCCGCCCAGACCTACCCGCACTTCGAGGTCGTGGTGGTCGACGACGGCTCGACCGACGGATCGCTCGAGGTGGCGCGGTCGTTCGAGCGACGCGACCCGAGGTTCCGGGTGATCGCCAAGGACAACGGCGGCGTCGCCTCGGCCCTTAACCGCGCCGCGGCCGCGGCGCGCGGGCACATCCTGTGCATCCTCGACGCCGACGACGTCTTCCACCCGACCAAGCTCGAGAAGGTGGTGCGCGCGTTCACATCCACCGACGCCGGGATCGTCGTGCACGCGCTCAGGATCGTCGACGGCGACGGCAGGCCGGTGCAGCGCAAGCCCTCCGGGCGCTACTTCGAGCACGGCTGGATCGGCGAGCGCGCGCTGCAGCGCGGTGGCCGCTGGGCCTTCCTCGAGGCGAGCTCGGTGTCGGTGCGGGCCGAGGTCGCGGCGATCACCTTTCCGATACCCGAGGACAGCTTCCGCTCGTGGGCCGACGCCTACGTATGCACCCTCGCCGCCCTGGTCGCGCCGGTGGCATCGATCGACGAGGCCCTCGCCGACTACCGGATCCACGGGAACAACGTCACCGGCTCGGACCGTCTCAGCCCCGAGCGTGCGGCGCGCGCCGTGGCCGGCTTCGTGCGACTGACCGACGGCGTCAACCAGCGACTGGCCGAGATCGCTCCCGACGGGCCACGCCTCGATGTCGAACGCAACCTCGGGTACCTCGAGAGCCGGCTGCTGCAGGACCTCTTCGATGCCACGAGCCGCGGCACCCTCGTGCGCCGCTGGCTCGGCTACTGCCGCTGCGTGCTCGCCGACGACATCTACGGGAGCGAGCGCAAGCTGCTGTCGATCGCCTTCACCGGAAGCGCGATCGTGCTGCCGGCGCACATGCGCCCCGCATGGACCACCGCGGGGCTGGCGCACTCGCGCACCAAGGAGCGCCTCCGGCGCGCCCTCAAGGGACGGGGCCGGCGGTGAGGACGTCGGTCGCCGTCGAGGCCCGCTCCGGGACGCAGGGTGCCACCCGGCCCAAGGTCCTGTTCGTGCTCGGCTGGGTGCGCAGCGGCACGACCCTGCTCGACACGATGCTCGGTCAGATCGACGGCTTCTTCTCCGGCGGCGAGGTGCGTTACCTGTGGGAGCGCGGGGTGATCAACGGCTGGATGTGCGGCTGCCGGACGCCCCTGCCCGCTTGCCCGGTGTGGAGCGCTGTGCTGTCGCGCATGTACGGCAGCGTCGACGCGGTCCCCGCCGAGCGCGTGGCGCGCCAGCACCTAGCCGTGGTGCGCACGCGCCGGCTGCCGCGCGTGCTCGCCCAGGATCCGGGATCGGCCACCAGCTGGCCAGAGCTGGCCGGCTACACCGAGGCGCTCGGCCGTCTGTACACGGCGATCTCGGAGGTCACGGGGGCCCGGGTGATCGTCGACTCGTCCAAGTTCGCCCAGGACGCCGCGCTGCTGCGCCTGATCCCCGAGATCGACGCCCGCTTCGTGCACCTCGTGCGCGACCCACGGGCGGTGGCGTTTTCGAACCTGCGGCGCAAGACCTCCCAGCCGCTCACCACCGAGCCGGTGGAGATGGCCCGGTGGTCGGCCGTGCAGACGGCGACGCGCTGGACCCGTTTCAACACCGCGGCGGAGGCGGTCGTGCGGGTGAGCCGCCCGGCCCCCGCGCTGCGCCTGCGCTACGAGGACCTCATCGCCGATCCACCCGGGTCTCTACAGCGGGTGCTCGACGTGCTCGACGAGACCGGGCGCAAGCTCCCGCTAATCGACGACCACACCGTGGTGCTGGGCGAGAACCACACCGTGTGGGGCAACCCGGCTCGGTTCAAGCGGGGCGAGGTCCCCCTGCGCCTCGACGACGAGTGGCTCGGCGGCCTCGGCGCCCGAGACCGGACCGTGGTCACGACGGTGTGCCTGCCCCTGCTGTTGCGCTACGGCTACCCGCTGCGGCCCGGCCGCGACGGCGAGGAAGGGCCGGGCCGTGGGTGAGGCGCCGGTGAAGGCGATCTTCATCGCCGGCTGGGCGCGCAGCAGCAGCACCCTGCTCGACGTCATGCTCGGCCAGGCCGACGGCTTCCTCTCCACCGGAGAGCTCCGTTACCTGTGGCGCTGGGGCATCGGCAAGGGGTGGCTGTGCGGCTGCGGCGAGACCCTGCCGCGCTGCTCGACGTGGTCGGCGATCCTCGCCGACGCCCTGGGGCCCGGCCCCGGCGAGCACGAGCGCGTCGCCCGGCGCATGGCCGCGCTGCAGCTCAGCCACGTGCGCCTGAGGCACCTGCCGGCGATCGCGGCCCGCAGCAGCGCTCCGGAACCGTCCGATCCACTGGGCGATTACGTCGCCACGCTCGACCGCCTCTACCGTTCGATCGCCCGCGTTACCGGTGCCCGGGTGGTGATCGATTCCTCGAAGATGCCCCAGGACGCCGCGGTGCTCCGGCTCGTGCCCTCTGTGGACCCCTACCTCGTGCACCTGGTGCGCGACCCGCGGGCGGTGGCGCACTCGATGCAGCGGCGCACGATGCTGCAGGACTCCGGCAGCGACCCGGTCGAGATGCCGACCTCGAGCGCGGCGGCGAGCACGCTCGGGTGGCTGCGGGCCAACGCCGCGGCCGAGCTGATGCGCGCTCGCTTCGGGCCCCGGCGTGCGCTGCTGATCCGCTACGAGGACCTCGTTGCCGCTCCCCGGGTCACGCTCGAGCGCATCGCAGGGATGGTGGGCGAACCGCTTCGAGGCGTGAGCTTCCTCGACGAGCGCACGATCGACATGGCACCCAACCACACGGTGTGGGGTAACCCCAGCCGTTTCCGCACCGGACACGTGCGGATCCGCCACGACTCGGAATGGACGACGCGCCTGCCGCGACGCGACCGGCGTGTGTCCACCGGCCTCGCGCTGCCGCTGCTGCCCCGCTACCGTTACCCGGTCAACCCCGAGGCCGCCCCGGTGCTGGAGGAGGCCACGCCGTGAGTTCCACAGCCACGCAGCGCCTCAGGGTCGTCTACATCACGGGCACCGGCCGCAGCGGCAGCACCCTGCTCGACCGCCTGATCGGCAACCTACCCGGCGCCTTCTCGGGAGGGGAGTTGCTCAGGCTGTGGTCCGACGGGCTCGTGCTGCGCCGGTTGTGCAGCTGCGAACGCCCCCTGCCGGAGTGCCCGGTGTGGACGGACATCCTCGCCCGCTTGGAGCACCTGCTGGGCGAGGCACCGCCGGCGCAGGCGTTCGCCGAGCGCCAGGCCGATGTGCTGGCGCTCAGGCACCTGCACCGCCTGATACCCGCCGACGCGCCGCGGCGGCGGCCCGATGTGGCCGAGCACGTGCGCGTCTACGGGGCCCTGTTCGAGGCGATCGCCGAGACCACGGGGGCGGCGGTGATCGTCGACTCCTCCAAACGCCCCCAGCAGGCGGCCGCGTTGCGTCACGTGGGCTCGATCGACCTCTACCTGATCCACCTCGTGCGCGACCCGCGCGGCGTCGCCCGCTCGATGCAGAAGCAGGTCCTGATGCAGCCGCAGCGCGCCACCGACCCGATGCAGATGGCTCGGGCCCGGCCGGCCAAGAGCGCCCGGCTGTGGATGAAATGGAACCTCACCGCCGAGGCGGTCAAGCGCCTGCTGCCGACGGGCAGGTCGCGCCTGGTCCGTTACGAGGATCTCGTGCGCCGCCCGCAGGAGGTCCTGGGCGGCATCGCGGCGTGGCTCGGCCTCGACGACGGCGACCTGCGCTTCCAGCAGCACAACGTCGTCGACCTGCAGGTGGCGCACGGCGCGTGGGG
>CADDZG010000199.1 GCA_902812355.1 Actinomycetota bacterium
ACCAGGGTCTGCCCGGTGATGAAGGCGGCCGCGTCTCCGGCGAGGATGTCGGCGACCGTCGCAGCGAGGCCGGCGGGGTCGAGCCCGGCGGCGACCACCGCAGCTCCACCGCGCGCCAGCGTGACGGCCGTGGCCCGCCCGATCCCCGAGGCGGCCCCGGTGACCACCGCGACCTTGCCTTCGAGCCCGGGCATGGCAGCCGGGGACACGCTCATGCCGGAGCCGCGAGCACCCGCTCGGGCTGCAGACGCGATCCCCGCCGCCGGCACACCGCGACCAGCGCGCCTCCGGCGGTGACCGCCACCGCCTGGTCCTCGGCCACGTCCCCGGGGGCGGGCAAGGGCCTGCCGTGCGCCACCGCGCCGGCGTCCGCGGGCCCGAGTTCGATCCGGGGCAGGTGGCCCACGGCGTCGATCGCCGGACGCAGGGCGGAGGGACGTACGTCGTCGAGCGCCACCGCGTCGGCGAGGGAGAAGCCGCCCGCCTCGGTGCGCACCAGCGATGCCATGTGCGCTCCGCACCCGAGGACCCGCCCGAGGTCGTGGATCAGCGTGCGTATGTAGGTGCCGCCCGAACAGGTCACGTCCAGGGTCGCCCGCGGGGGCTCGTAGGCGACGAGCTCCAACCGGTGGATCGTTACCCTGCGGGGGCTGCGCTCGACCTCTTCGCCGCGCCGCGCCCGCGCGTAGAGACGCTCGCCCCCGACCCGTACGGCCGAGGTCATCGGCGGGACCTGCTCGATCTCCCCGGCGAAGCGCTCCAGGGCCGCGGCGAGCTCCTCCCGGGTGACCTCCACCTCGGAGCGGGCGATCACGGCGCCCGACGCGTCCTGGGTGTCGGTGACCACGCCGAGGTAAGCGGTCGCGGTGTAGCGCTTGGGTGCGGCCTGCGCGTAGGACAGCAGCCGCGTCGCCCGTCCCACGCCGACCACCAGCACCCCGGTGGCGTCGGGGTCGAGGGTGCCGCCGTGGCCGACCCGGCGGGTGTGCAGGCGCCGGCGGACTTCGTCGACGACGTCGTGGGAGGTCATCCCGGCCGGCTTGTCCACGACCACGATGCCCTCGGGGCTCATGACGAAAGGGCGGCCCGGATGCGGGAGACCGCGTCCTCCACGCTGGGGGCGGAGAAGCCGGCCGCAAGCTCGTGGCCCCCGCCGCCGTTGGCGCGGGCGATCTCGCCCACGCTCACGCCGCCCTTGCTGCGCAGGCTGACCCGGTAGGCACCGTCGGGCTGCTGCTTGAGCATCGCCGCGACGCGCGCCTCGCCGACCCCCCGGACGACGTCGATCAGACTCTCGGTGTCGGACAGCGCGACCCCGGTCTCGGACAGGTCGGACTGCTCGATCCACGAGTAGATCAGGCCCTCGGGCTGCACCAGCGTCGCCCGCTGCAGCATCTTGCCGACGAGCTTGAGGTAACGGAACGGCTGCGACTCGTACACCTGCTGTGCGATGCGGGTGGCATCGACCCCGTACCGCCGCAGGCGGGCCCCCAGGCACAGCGTCTCGGGTGTTGTGGCCGCGTGGTGGAAGCGTCCGGTGTCGGTCATCACCCCCGTGTACAGGCAGGTGGCGATGTCGGCGTCGAGCTCGATCCCGAGGCGGTCGAGCACCGCGACGACGAGCTCGGCCGTGCACGCGGCCGATGGATCGACGAGGTTGTGATGGCCGAAGGCCGGGTTGCCGGGATGATGATCGATGTCGATCACGGCCCCGGCGCGCGCCGCAGCGGGCGCCAGGCGGCCGAGACGCTCGGCGTCCCCGCAGTCCACCGCCACCAGCACCTCGGGGGCGTCGATGGCGCCGGGGTCCACGAGCAGGTGGCGGCCGGGCAGGAAGGCGTAGCCGGCGGGGAGCTCCGGCCCCCCGTCCCACGACGCGGCGACATGCTTGCCCGCCTTGGCGAGGCCGAGCGCGAGCCCGAGCAGCGAGCCGAGGGCGTCGCCGTCGGGGTTGACGTGGCACGCCACGGCGACCTCCGCGGCCGCATCGAGGGCCTTGGCCACCTGCTCCAGCGCGTCGTCCAGGTCACGTCCCATCGCTGATCCGCACTCTAGTGTCCCGCGGCGACACCTCCGGGCGACTTTCAACTATTGCCAAGTGACGAAGCATGCGAAAGTCGCTAGCATGGCCGGCGCACCGGCTTCCGCAGACCTGGAGGTGGTTCATGGCGAGGTGGCGTCCGGACCCCAGCTTCTACGCCTCCCCGCGGGCGGCGATGGAGGCGCCGCCCGAGAGCGCGTGCTACGTCGCCCTGCTAGACCCCGAGGGCCGGCGGCCCGACGAGATCGCGGTGGTCGATCTCGAGCCTTCCTCGAGCACCTACGGCGAGGTCGTCGGACGCACCCCGATGCCCGGCCCGGGGGACGAGCTGCATCACTTCGGGTGGAACGCGTGCAGCTCTGCGCTGTGCCCCTACGCGCCCCATCCCCACGTCGAGCGCCGATACCTGCTGGTGCCCGGCCTGCGCTCGTCCCACCTCCACGTGCTCGACACCAAGCCCGACCCCTACTCCCCCACGGTGGTGGACACGATCGACGCCGGGGCGATCGCCGCCCGCTCCGGCTACTCGCGGCCGCACACGATCCATTGCGGACCCGACGCGATCTACGTGTCCGCGCTCGGAGCGCCCGACGGCGGGGGGCCCGGAGGCATCTTCCTGCTCGACCACGACTCCTTCGAGGTGCTGGGACGCTGGGAGGTGGAGCGCGGCCCCCAGTTCCTCGCCTACGACTTCTGGTGGCACCTCGGCTTCGACACCCTGGTGACGAGCGAGTGGGGCACCCCGGACATGGTCGAGGGCGGCGTCGTGCCCGACCTGCTGCTGGGCAACCGCTACGGCCATGCGATGCACGTGTGGGACCTGCGGCGGCGGCGCCACGTGCAGCGCCTCGACCTCGGGCCCGAGCACCAGATGGTGCTCGAGCTGCGCCCGGCCCACGACCCGACGCGCGCCTACGGTTTCGTCGGCGTCGTGGTCGACACCACCGACCTGTCCGGATCGGTGTGGCTATGGCATCGCGACGACGGCGGCGCCTACCGCGCCACCGAGGTGATAACCGTGCCCGCCGAACCCGCCGAGCCCGAGCAACTGCCGGAGCTGCTCAAGCCCTTCGGGGCGGTGCCGCCGCTGATAACCGACATCACCCTGAGCCTCGACGACCGCTACCTCTACGTCTCCTGCTGGGGCACCGGGGAGCTGCGCCGCTACGACGTGTCCGACCCGTGGGAGCCGCGGGCGGCCGGTTCCGTGCGTCTCGGCGGCATCGCGGCGCGTACGCCGCACCCCGACGGCGCGCCGCTCGGCGGAGGCCCGCAGATGGTCGAGGTGTCGCGCGACGGGCGCCGCGTCTACGTGACCAACTCGCTGTACCTGTCGTGGGACGCGCAGTTCTACCCGGAGGGGATCCGGGGCTGGCTGGTCAAGCTCGACGCCGACGACGACGGCCTGCGGATCGACCCCGACCTGCGCACCGATTTCGGCGACCTGCGCAGCCACCAGGTGCGCCTGTTCGGGGGCGACTCGTCCTCGGACTCCTACTGCTTCCCCTGAGATGGCACACCTGTGGCCTTGGTTCCTGGTCGTCGGGCTCGGGCTCTTCCACGGGCTCAACCCGGCGATGGGGTGGTTGTTCGCCGTCGGGCTCGGCATGCAGGAACGCAGCCGGGCCGCAGTGATCGCTGCGATCGGACCGATCGCGCTCGGTCACGCGGCCTCGGTGGGAGCGATCGCGTTCGCGTTCTCGTTGGTGCAGCCCGCCGTCGACGAGCACGCGCTGCACCTCGCCGTCGCCCTCGCCCTCGCCGGCTTCGCCCTCTACAAGCTCGCCACCCGCTTCAAGCACCTGCGCTGGGTCGGCATGCGGGTGTCCCAGCGCGATCTCGCCGTGTGGTCCTTTCTCATGGCCACCGCGCACGGGGCCGGGCTCATGCTGCTGCCTGCCCTCGCCGGGATGCGCGTCGCCGGCGGCTTGCATCACGACCTGCCGGCGGCGACGCGCATCCCGGCGAGGG
>CADDZG010000200.1 GCA_902812355.1 Actinomycetota bacterium
CTGGAGGCTCCGCCTCACGCCGTGGTGGCCGCCGTCGCGCCGGTGTCGGTGACCGAAGCTGCGGCGGGAGCCGCAGCGCCGGACCGGGTCGTAGGACTGCAGCTGCACGACGCCCACGGCGACGGGCCCGCGCTGGCCGAGGTGCGCAGCGGTGCGGCGACGAACCCCGAAGCGGCGGGTCGAGTGGCGGCGTGGCTCGAAGGGCTGGGTTGGCGGGCGGTGCGTTGCGGGGATCTCGCCGGCGGCATCGTCGAGCGGCTCCTGCTCCCGCACCTCAACGACGCGGCGCGTATGTGGCAGCAGGGCTATGCGGAGCCGGCAGACATCGACACCGCGATGCGCCTGGGCTGCGGTTACCCCGCGGGGCCGTTCGAGACCATCGAGCGCATCGGGGCGCGGCGCTGCGTTGAGAAGCTCGAGGCTCTTTACGCACGCACCCGCGAAGCGCGCTTCGCACCGACCGAGGCACTGCGCAGGCTCGCCGCCGGCTCCCCTCCGTGAGCCGGCCGGGGTGTGGATTCCCGGAGCCCTACCTGGCGTCGCCGCGGCCGTGCAGACCGGGGTACTCGCGGCCGCCCAAGGGGAAGCGGGGCGACAACCGCCACGCGTCGTCGCGATGGAAGCGGTCGCGATAGTCGAGCATCCCGAGGCGGCGGCCCTGTGCCCGGCCGGCCCGCAACCACAGCGATGCTTCGCGCGCCAGCCGCTGCTCGTCGAGCAGGCGCCCGATCGCCGCGATCGCCGCGGCCAGCTCCGCCGGGGAGGGGTTGCCGGTGGACGCCACGACCTCGAGGTCGAAGCTCGGCTCGGGGACCCGATAGGTGATCACAGCGGCATGTTGCCGTGCTTGCGCTGGGGGATCGTCTCGCGCTTGCTGCGCAGCATCTCGAGGCCGGCCACAAGCTTGCGCCGCGTCTCGTTCGGCTCGATCACGTCGTCAACGTAGCCGCGCTCGGCCGCGACATAAGGATTGGAGAAGCGGCGCACGTAGTCCTCGACCAGCTCGCGCCGCTTGGCTTCGGGGTCCTCGGCGGCGGCGATCTCACGGCGCTGCACGATGCCGACCGCACCTTCGGCCCCCATCACCGCGATCTCGGCGGTCGGCCACGCCAGCGACAGGTCGGCCCGTATGTGCTTGGAGTTCATCACGAGGTAGGCACCGCCGTAAGCCTTACGGGTGATGACGGTGAGCCGAGGCACCGTGGCTTCGGTGAACGCGTACAACAGCTTGGCGCCGTGACGGATGATGCCGCCGTATTCCTGTTCGGTGCCGGGCAGGAAGCCGGGCACGTCCACGAAGGCGATCAATGGGATGTTGAAGGCGTCACAGAAGCGAACGAAGCGCGCCGCCTTGGATGACGACTCGATGTCGAGCGTCCCGGCCAGCACCTGCGGCTGGTTCGCCACGACGCCGACGGCGTGGCCGTTGAGCCGGGCGAAGCCGACGATTATGTTCATCGCCCAGTGCGCGTGCACCTCGAAGAACTCGCCGTCGTCGAACACCGAGCCGATCACCTGGTGCATGTCGTAGGGCTTGTTGGGCGAAGGCGGCACGATGTCGTCGAGCTCGTCGCAGGAACGCTCGGGGTCGTCGGTCGGCTGGTAGTGGGGTGGCGACTCGAAGTTGTTGGACGGGATGAAGCTCATCAGGTAACGGATCTGTTCGAGGCAGTCGTCGTCGTCCTGAGCCACGAAATGGGCCACACCCGATCTCGACGCGTGGGTCATCGCCCCGCCCAGCTGCTCCTGGGTCACGGTCTCTCCGGTCACCGTCTTGATGACGTCGGGGCCGGTGATGAACATGTGCGCGGTGTCCGACACCATGAAGGTGAAGTCGGTGATCGCCGGCGAGTACACGGCGCCGCCGGCACAGGGCCCCATGATCGCCGAGATCTGCGGTATCACCCCCGAGCAGCGCACGTTGCGGTCGAAGATGTAGCCGTAGCCGGCCAGCGACACGGCGCCCTCCTGGATCCGGGCCCCGCCGGAGTCGTTGAGCCCGATCACCGGTGCGCCGGTCTCCAGCGCGAGGTCCATGATCTTGCAGATCTTCTCGCCCATCACCTCGCCGAGGCTGCCGCCGAAGTTGGTGAAATCCTGGGCGAACACGAACACCTTGCGGCCGACGATCGTCCCCCAACCGGTCACCACCGCGTCGGAATAGGGCCGTCGCTCTTCGATCCCGAAGCCCCGGCTGCGGTGGCGCACGAGCATGTCGACCTCGTTGAAGGAGCCCTCGTCGAGCAGTCTCTCGATGCGCTCGCGCGCCGTGAGCTTGCCGCGCTCGTGCTGGCGCGCCACCGCCTTGGGTCCTCCGAGAGCCAGCGCCGAGCGCTTGCGCCGGCGCAGGTCCTCGAGGCGTTCGGACATCGGCACCTCGAGGCTGCGCCCGGAGGCGGCGGACTCGCCGGCGTCCTCGGCTCTCTGTTCGACCATGGTCGAGCAGTCTAGTGCTCCGGAGGCCGGCGGCACCTCGGCGGGGCAGCCGGGCTAAGCGGTGTGCAGAAAGCTCTCTCCGTCGCGCAGCCCGCCGACCAGTCCGAGCGGGTCGATCCGCACCACCCCGGTCTCGGGCGTGACGTGCCCGATCGGTTGTGCCGGATACCCGGCGGCGTCGAGCGTCGCGAGCGCGAGGTCCCGCTGTTCCGGAGCCACGCACGCGACGAAGCCGATGCCCATGTTGAACACCCGGTACATCTCGGCGTCGGGGATGCCGCCGAGGCGCCGGATGAGGGCGAAGATGGCCGGAGGCTCGGGGAGCCGGTCGATGCGGTAGCCCACCGGTGCCTGGAGACGGCAGAGGTTCGTGATGCCGTCTCCGGTGACGTGCACGAGCCCGGGTGTGCGCACGCCCGCTTCCCACAGCGCCAGCACCGCACGGACGTAGATGCGGGTCGGCTCGAGCAGCGCCTCGCCCACGGTGGTCGTCAGCGGGGCGGGGCGGTCGCCGAGGGACAGCCCCCGCTCGTGCAGCAACACGCGACGGGCGAGGGTGAGCCCGTTGGAGTGGATTCCCGACGAGGCGAGCCCGATCAGCACGTCACCGTCCTGCAGCTGTGCCCCCGTGATCACCTCGTCCGGCTTCAGCATCCCGACCGCCGTGCCGACCAGGTCGAACGCGGTCGCGTCCCCGGCGGCTCCGATCACCTCCGGCAGCTGGGCGAGCTCACCCCCGGGGACCGCCACCCCTGCCTCGGCCGCGGCGGCGGCCAGCCCGGTGAGTATCTGCTCGGTCCGGCGCCGATCCAGGCGGTTCACGCCGAGGTAATCGACCAGCGCCACGGGGCGCGCTCCGACGCACACGAGGTCGTTGACGTTCATGGCCATGCAGTCGAACCCGATCGTGTCGTAGCGGCCGAGGCCCGATGCAACCAGGGTCTTGGAGCCGACCCCGTCGGTCGACACCGCCACGGCGAGGTCGTCGCTCAGTGCGATCACCGCGGCGAAATGCCCGAAGCCCGTGATCACGCGGCCGTGGCGCGGCAGCGACAGGGTGGGCCCGAGCAGCCGCTGCACGGCCGATAGCGCTTCCCCCTGGTCGCGCACGCCGGCGCGCTCGTAAGCCTGATCCATGGCTGCGGCAACGCTACCGCGGCACCCGGAGGGTTCAGCCGTGCGCGGTCGGTTCGCGTTCCGCCAGCGCCACCCCGTCGGCGGGCAGCTGCGGGGCACCGCGCGGGACACGGGTCGAGAAAGCCAGCACGACCGCCGGCACCGCGGCCGCGGCGAGGTAGGCGGTCCCGTAGGAGGTCGCGTCGGCGAGAGCGGCCACGGCCACCGGCGCGGTCAGGTAGCCGAGGTCGCCGGCCATCTGATTGACGCCGACCGCGGCCCCCGAACCCCGGCGCCCGACCGAGTCCCCGAGGAGCCCTCCGGCCGCAGCGCTCGAGGCCGCGGTCCCCGCGCCGATCCCGATCATCACCGCCAAGAACGACCACAGGGGGCCGACCCGGGGTAGCAAAGCGGTGCCGGCGGTGACCACCGCGAGCGCAGGGACGAGCACGGCGCGCC
>CADDZG010000201.1 GCA_902812355.1 Actinomycetota bacterium
GTGCGGCGAGCACAGCACCATCGGCGACTCGATGCCGAGAGCGCGCGCGGCGGCCGCCAGCGCGCGCGCCGCGTCGTGCGGGGCCGCCTCCTCGATCATCGTGACCTCGGGCAGATCCACGCCGCTCATCCCCTCCGCATCCCCCCGGGGGCGGTGATGCCGCCGGCGGCCGCGCCGGCCCCCACTAGCTCCACACCGGCCGGTTGGCGGCGATCACCCTGCGGGCGCCGGGCACGTCATCGGGGCTGTCGACCTCGGCATACTCGCTGAGCGCGACCTCTACCGCAGCGGCCCGCACCCGCTGCAGGATCATCGCGTAGACGTCCTCGTAGTAGCAGTCGGTGCGGCCCGACCTCTCGATTTCCGCGCAGGCCCGGAGGTAGGCGCCTGCCGCCGCCGGGCGCACGAGCGAAACGCCGGCGAACTCCCCGTGGCTCCTGGCCATGTCGAGATGCTTGGAGATCGCGGTTACGCGCCCGTCGCGCACCTCCACCCGCATGTCCTCGGGATGGAGGTCGGGGCGGCGCTGGACCGCAAGGGCGAGGTCGGCGGGGGCCGTGGCGACGCGCGCGTAGACACCCGGCACGGTGACCACGTCACAGTTGACGATCACGGCGGGGCGCCCGGCAACGGCCTCCAGGGCGAGGCGCAGCGAGTGGTAGTTGCCGCGCTCCTCCCAGCCGGCGTTGTGCACGAACGCTATCCGCAGCGGTTCGGCGGAGGCGCGCACGTGCTCCTCGAGCGCCTCGGGCATGAAGCCGGTCACCACCACGAGCTCATCCAGCCCCGCCGTGGCGAGACCGCGCAGGATGTAGGCCAGCAGCGGCCCGTCGTCCTCCAGCGGTATCAGTGTCTTGGGCTGCCGTCCGCCCATCCGCATGCCGCGGCCGGCGGCGAGCAGCACGGCTACCGGGTCCGGCATGCCCCTCCCTCGTGCTCCGCCACGGAACGGTGCCCGGTGGTGCGGTGAGACTACCCGCGGTCGCGGCGCGGTGATCTCAGCGCCACGACACGGTGAGGGTCGTGTCGCGGTCGAGAAGGCGCGACCACGTGAGGACGTCGCCGCGGCGACGGAACCCGGGAGCCGACACGTGGCTCGCTCCGGGAGGCAGGTGCAGGGTCACCGACATCGTGGCGGGATGCACGCCCGGCTGCTGCTGGAGCACGAGACGGTAGGTGCTGCGCCCGTGACGCGTCTGCACGACCCCGGGGACGCGGTAGGTGAGCGACATCGACGCCTTCTGCTGCGGGGGGATGTCGAGCGTGCCCGACCACACCCTCTTGCCCTTCTCGGTGTGCGTCGGCGGCAGGCCCGGACCCCATCCGAGGCCGGCGGGGGAATCGGGCAGGCGTACGGGGCGCGGCACGGGGTCGCGGCCGGTGGCGACCGGGGGCCCGTGCGCCGCCACCAGCTCAGCGTTGCCGGGCGTGTAGAAGTTGAGCATCGGGTGGTGGAATGGCCCGGAATCACCCATCGACCACCGTGGCTGAGGCATGACCACGGGGTTGCCGATCGTCGCCGCGGCGTGGTCCACCGCATCCCTGCCGTGCAGGCGGACGTCGAGCGACAGGGCCCGGGTCTCGAAGTAGTCGAGCTTGTTGCCGCCGACGTTCTGTTCGACCACGTCGAGGTAGTCGGCATGGCGCGCCCGGGCCAGAGCGCCGTCCCATCCCATGCGGCGCACGAACGCCTCTTCGGAGGGGTGGGCCATCCAGATCTGGATGTGCTTGGTGGCGAGAGCATCGCCCATGCCCTTGACCAGGTCGGCGGGACGGGCCGGGTCGAACATGCCCCGGTAGAAGCCCTTGACGATGTCGTGCAGCACGATGCGGCGCACCGCGGGGATCGGATAGGACGCGTAGGCCTTGAACAGCACGAGGTTGACGAGGTTGGCGGCGCTGACGCGCACGTGGGAGTGGGGGCTGCGGAAGGCGCCGATGCCGGGCATCATCTCGTCGGCGGCGATCGGGTCTATGCCGATCATGCCGTCGACCTTGCGGGGGAAGGCGGCGGTCGATGCTCGCCCGTAGGCCAGCATCAGCTTGGCGGACAGGGGCCAATCGGGAGACCAGTTCGAATTGCCGAAGCGTTGCGCATCGGGGATCGCCCGCACGTACCACGCGTCGCGCGGCAGCGGGATCGGTAGTGGTTGGCGATTGCGGTCGATCGTGTACACGGTCTTGGTCTTGCGCTCGAGGTGCGGGGCGCCGTGCACGAAGTCGATCACCGCGTACTGCAGCATCGCTCCCCCCGCGCCGCGCTCCTCGGCCGGGTTCTGGAAGGCGAGCACGTAGGTCCGCTTGCCGTGGGCCCCGAGGATCGCCGGCAACAGCCGGAAGCCCGCGCGCGCCGTGGACAGCAGCTTCACAGCCTGATCCGCCTGGGCGATGCCGGACTGCACCTTGAGCCTGAGCGCATGCGGCAGAGCGGCGAGATCTATCGCCGCGAGGGCCGAGCGAGCGCGTCGCAGGTCGGTCTCGACGCCGCCCATCTCACGCCCGACCACGGCCACGCGATCCAGGCGTATCCGTGAGCCGTTGGAGCCGTGGGCGATGATGCGGCCGGGACCGCGCAGTGCCCCCTGAGCGATCGCCAGCGTGCCCCGGGCGGCATCGGCCGAGTAGGACGCGGCGTCGAGGATGTGGGGTACCTGGTGCAGGGCGTCGCCCAGGCGCGGGACGCCGGCGGCGAGATCGAGCAGCGGGCCTCCGCCGCGGTAGCCGTGGCGGGCCGTGCGCACCGCAGCGACGGCATCAAGGGTGCGGAAACGTGCCTGCTTGAGCGCTCCGGCGGAGATCAGGTGGCGGGCGTGGTGCACATCGCCCTCGGCCCGCAGCAGCCCCGAGGCGAGGTCGTAGGGTCCCGAGAGCAGCGACAGCCACAGCCACAGCCCTGCCAGGCCCAGCAGCAGCACGGCTACGCCTGTGATCCCCGGAACCCCGCGGGGCGCCTCGTCTGGGGGAGCGTCGGTCACGGCGTCATGGTCGCGCGTCGGCGCGTCTACGTGGTGGGACCTAGACCTCCCGGCCCCACGGCATCATCGCAGACGCGGAGCGACCTCCCTGGCGAACAGCCGCACGGCCGGTGCGGCCTGCTCGGCGGTCATGCCGGGGTAGTAGAGGCGGACCACGAGATGGGCCTCGGGGAAGCGCTTCAGCACGTCGACCACGGGTTCGAGGCCGGCGACGACGTCGTCGGGCGTGCCGAAGGCCGTGAGCACCCGGAGCTGGTCCTCGGGCGGCGGCTGCACCTGCAGGGGGCGTCCCGGCACGTCGGTGCCGGCTCCCCAGCCGGCGTAGGTGCCGAGCTGATGCCCGGCCCCCGCACGCACGAGGGGCCAGTCGCGTTCGGGATCTTCGGTGACGAACGCGTTGTGCAACACGCCGACGATCGGTGGGCCGGGGCGCCCGCTGCGGGCCCTGGCGCGCGCCGCGACGTCCAGCGCGTGCGCCAGGCGCTCGGGAGGCACCCGCGAGGATAGGTACCCGTCGCCGAGGCGGCCGGCCCTGGCCACGGCGGTATCGGAGAAGCCGCCGATCAGCACCGTCGGCACCCGGGCGGGCTTCGGGGTCACGGCGATCTCCTCGTAGGAGTGGTAGGTGCCCGCGTACGAGAAGCGCTCCCGGGTCCATGCCAGGCGCATGACCTCGACCACCTCTCGCATGCGGCGCACGCGGCTCGACACGTCGATGCCGAAGGCCCGGAACTCCTCGTCCCGCCAACCGATCGCGAACCCGGCGATCGTCCGGCCTCCCGAGAGCTGGTCGACCACAGCGAAGTCCTCGGCCAGGCGGATCGGGTCGTGGAAGGGGGCGAGGATCACCCCGGTGCCGAGCTCGATCCGCTCGGTCACCGCGGCCATGGCGGCCATCATCGGCAGCAGCGACGGCAGGTAGCCGTCCTGGGCGAAGTGGTGCTCGGACACCCATGCGCTGTCGAAGCCCTCCCGTTCCGCGAGACGCACGAGCTC